>JAKFXM010000058.1 GCA_021731385.1 Methanobacteriota archaeon | reverse complement strand
ATTCCCGTATGTTTTCATCAACCTCCGGCTGTCCATGAAGGCTTTTAAATGTTCCATCGGGGTTTTCCATTGCAATGTAGTGTATTTTAAATTCTATGTCATTCTTGAAGTTTTCCAATATTTCTTTCATTGAATTCAGAGCCATTACTCCATAGGGGCACTGGCTCATCACAAAAAGGTCAAGTCTTTTTTGAATTTCCTCTCTGCATGCCATAGTTCCATTGCATTCGGGATCATTGCAATCAACTGAACCGTCATTATTATCATCTATTCCATTATCACATATTTCTGAAGTTGGATCGAAACTCGCACCGATCCTCAGGGAAGAATAAATGTTATTAACGGGTTCCATGTAGTTCTGAATTCTTGGATAATTTTCGGATGATTTTACGGAATTCTCAAAAAGGATGGCGGGGAGGTATTTCAATTTCATGTCATTATACATTCTCTTGCCCTCATCAGAACCATAGTCCAGATTTGTAACAGCAATGTTTGGGAATAGGGTTTTTAATTGCTCAAGTAGAGGGGTTATATCGCATTCAGCACATCTCTTATCGCTTATAGATATAACCTTAATCCCCGCAACTTTCATTATTGTAGTAGTCGTTATCAAAGGGGCCGTAGTGCTTGTAGTATCTGCCACAACCTGCGGCGGGCTTATATATGAGGGATTATTCCGTTGATTAATAATATCCAAATTCAAAACATCGCAAATGAGAACACCAAGTATAAAGGATAAAACAGATACTACTACTATAATATTCAAAATATCTTTGTTAATTTTTACCATTGTGAAGATATTATAATATTCAATACTTAAAAATGATAGAGGTTGATTGCATGTTAAAAATTCATCCCAGATTGGACATGAAGCCGAAATCATCAGTTTCTGCTCGCGGTGAGTTTCTTTGGAGGGGTGGGAAGTGCTGAAAAGGCGTTTATATATAGGTAAATGGAGATATATTATGAGGTGAGTGAAATGGAAGCACATGAATTTTTATTAAAACATTCGCAGGAATTATCGAAGAAATATCCTGGGAAATACTTGGCAATAGTTGATAAGGAAGTGGTTGGTATAAGCAGTTCCAGTCACGAGGCATTCAAAAAAGCGAAGACAAAGTATCCTAATAAAAAGGTGCATATAAGTTATATGCCTACTGATGAAGAAATGGTGACTTTGCTATGAAGTTTCCATACCTTAAACTTAGGGGTAAATTGGCACCAATAGTTCCAATTGAACTTAACGGTAGAGAATTGGTTAGTTACGATGCCTATGTGGACTCTGGAGCCGGGTATTCTATATTCCATTCAGATGTAGCAGATGACTTAGAGATAAAACTTGAAGATGGCGAAAAGACATATATTACGGTAGGTGATGGTTCGCAAATAATTGTGTATCTCCATAAAATCCTCGTTAGGATTGCAGAGCAAGAATTTGAAGCAACTATTGGATTTTCAAGGCATCTTGGAATTGGTTTTAACATCATCGGCAGACTTGATCTATTTGATAGATTCAAGATTTGCTTCGACGAATCTGAAGGTGTTGTTGAGTTTCATCCAAAGAATAAAAGGTGAACATCATGAAAACAAAACCATCAAGATGGGGGGGGATAGTAAAAAGTCGCGCTGGTATTCGGTAAATGGATTTGTCTTGTTCTTGGTACTATTTCCGCTCACGGTGAGTTTCTTTGGAGGGGTGGGAAGTGCTGCAGTAGATTTAGTTTCCCCAGGTAATGATACATGGAATAATGGGAATAACAATACTATTGCGTTTACATATAACTATACTGGCGGAATTCAAGGGACAATCAATTGTTCTCTGTATATAGACAATACTGCAAGTGGAACAAATACAAGTGTAACTGCAAATGTAAATACAGTTCAGTATGCTAATGCAACTATTGCTGAGGGAACTCGCTTATGGAATGTAACATGTACTAATGGTACGACTGCTGGTACTCAGTATTCTGTAGTATATATCCTAAAAATAGACAATACAAATCCCTCAGTAACATCACCAACAATCAATGACTCAGACAGAATAGTTAGAAAGGCAGATGCAATCCAGATAAATATCACGGTAACGGATACAAACACTATCACATCAGTGAATGTATTTAATAACTCAATAGTCCCGATGGGCTTGGTCTCAGGAAATCTCTATCAGGTTAATACAACGCTGAATGCTTTAGGGTGCACATCAAATGACGGAGTCTGCATGCTGTTCTTCAATGTAACAGACATAGCAGGAAATCAGAACACAACTACAAACTTTAGCATTACAGTAGATGATACATTCCCGGCAGTAACAGCCCCAACAATCAATGACTCAGACAGAATAGTTAGAAAGGCAGATGCAGTCCAGATAAATATTACAGTAACAGACACAAACACTATCACATCAGTGAATGTATTTAATAACTCAATAGTCCCGATGGGCTTAGTCTCTGGAAATCTCTATCAGGTTAATACAACGCTGAATGCCTTAGGATGCACAGCAACTGATGGAGTCTGCATGCTGTTCTTCAATGTCACTGATATTGCTGGAAACCAGAACACAACTACAAACTTTAGCATAACTGTTGATGATACAAACCCGTCAATTTCATTCATCTCGCCAACTGAAGAAAATAACACCTACTGGAACAGAAACTTCATAGCAGTGAATGTCTCAGCAAGTGATACAAATGAGGCTAATATTACATTCTACCTGTTCAATTCTACGCATACTTTAAACTCAACAACAATGCAGGCAGGAACCAGAGGAATAAACTTCACAAGTCTGAATAGCAACATGGTCTATTACTACAATGTCACAGTCAGAGACTTGGCAGGTAATAGCAATACAACAGAAACAAGGAAGATAACCTTAGATTCAACTCTACCGCAGGTTTCAATTACAACGCCAAGCAATAATCAATATCTAAACTCTCTGACTATCTCAATAAACGGAACAACTACAGATACAAATCTAAATTGGACAAATATCTCTATCTACAATTCTACAAATTCTTTAATAAATTCAACTGTGAACTACTCTGTGACATGGTCTGCAATCCTAGGAGTCTTGACGGATGGAAACTATACAATAAATACAACAGCGCAAGATTTTGCAGGGAATCTAAATTCTACAAAGATCTCTATTATAGCAGATATTACCTACCCGAGGATATGGAATGTCTCTGCAACAACACCAATTCTGCAGAATGTACTGACTGAAATTTCTGCAAATATTACTGACAACATAGGAATCTCTGCAGTATGGGCGACTGTTGTTCTGCCTAATGGGACAGCGATGAATATCAGTTTGTTATTGAATTCTATCTATAGGGCGAATTTCACAAATACATCCCTTATAGGAATCTATAATGTGACAGTATATGCGAATGACACCTCAGGGAATGTCAATTCAACCAATCTTAGCTTTACCGTATCCACCTGCATTGTAACATCAGACTGTGGGTCAAGCGGATATACAACGGCTAACTACTGCCTTAATCATGATGTCTATAACACCTATAGAACTTATGCATGCAACAATCCTGGAACAATATCTGCATCCTGTGGTTATTCAGATAGTGAGAAATTGATTCAAGACTGCGGTGAATCTAATATCTATTATGGCAACAATTACTGCTCAGGTAATAATGTAGTCAGAAATCTGACAATATTCAACAGGGGTTGTGATATATCTCAAGGTAAATGTTATGATACCCAGCAGACTTCTGTAGAAACTGTGCAGAGATGTGAGGGTAGTTGCTCTGGGGGAATTTGTGTTACTGTAGCAACGATTACTACAACCACAACCACCACATCCACTACGTCAACAACCACTACGACAACTCCAATAGAACCAACATCAACAACAACAAGCACCACCACATCGACAACAATCCAGCCAATATGCCAGGTGAAAGGAGATGAACCGCCCTGTGAGGGAGTGGTAGATGATTTTGAGTTGCTGGATTACATTGACAAGTGGGTTAAAGGGCTTGTTGGGGATTTCGATCTACTGAAGGCAATTGATAATTGGGCAAAGGGGTAAATGACAGTTCTAAGAATCTAAAGAGAAATGCTTACTCTCTTGGTTTTATTAACAGCTGCAAGTAAATTCATTATTAAGGGTTGATAATACGCAATATAAACTACTGCGAAGCAGCCCGAATCAGCGACAAAGTTGCTAATTGGGCCCGAAAAATTCCACAGAATTTTTGGGCCCATTGAGCCTTCAGGCTCAATCGGGCCCAATTAGAGCCAACGGCTCTAATTCGGGTAGGTTGGTAAGTGGTGATAATCAACTTTCAGAAGATTGAATGATAGAAATTGATGGTTCAATCGGCGAGGGGGGCGGTCAGATCATAAGGACATCGGTTGCATTCAGCGCAGTCCTGCAAGAATCCATAAGAATAACCAATATCAGGGCGAAAAGAGCCAATCCCGGATTAAGGGCACAGCACATGAATGCGATAAAGGCAGTTGCAGAATTATGCAATGCAACAACAAAGGGTGTCGAAATCGGTTCAAAGGAGATAGAATTCATTCCTTCTGAGATCAAAACAAAGAAACTGAACATTGACATCGGAACTGCAGGTTCTATAACGCTGGTTCTTCAGGCATTAATGGTACCTGCAATTTACACAAAAGAGACAATTGAGATAAAAATCCGCGGCGGGACAGATGTGAGACTAAGTCCATCAATAGATTATATGAAATTTGTCACACTACCTATACTGAAAAGATTTGGCTACAATGCAGAGATGGAAGTCATCAGAAGGGGCTACTATCCTGCAGGCGGTGGTGTGGTAATTGCAAGAATTCATCCAACTGAAAAATTGAAAAATATAAATCTCATTGAACGGGGGAAAATTCTTTCAATAAAGGGAATATCCCATGCACACAAAGACCTTCAAAAATCCGAGGTTGCTGAAAGGCAGGCCAGCAGTGCAAGGCTGGAAATATTCAATAAACTAAATATGGAATCAAGGATACAAAGAGAGTATGTAGATGCACTGTCTTATGGCTCAGGATTAACCCTCTTTGCAGAGACGGAAAATTCATTCATTGGCTCGGATTCTCTTGGAGAGAGGGGTAAGAGGGCAGAGATTGTCGGAAATGAGGCTGCAGAATCCCTGATAAAAGAAATCCTGTCAAATGCACCACTTGATAAGCATATGGCAGACCAGATTATTCCATACCTGGCGATTGCCGGCGGTTCTGTCAGGGTGAGCGGGATAACCGGGCATGCAAGGACAAATGTTGAGATCGTGAGGAGGTTTGGATTTAAACTGGAGATGGAGGGGAATGTTATTAGTGGCTAAAAATTTCACAATGAAAATCTACTTAGACACTAACATTATCCTCGACTGGTTCAAAAGGATGATGCAGAAGGAAAGAAATGATAGAGAATTTGTAATTCCAAAAGTTATTGAATTCCTAATCTCTATGAAAGAATTCGAACTTACTCTATCCAATTTGACTAAAATTGAGATAATTCGCTATCTTATCTCAGAATGGAATTGTGACATAAAATTTGCAGAAAAACATGGGATGACTTTGTGCAGTCATTCGACATTACTTACATAAAAGGTAGGATTGATATAGATGATCTGCTTCTTATTGTCCAAAATGTACCCACAAGGAAAAAAACATTGGTAAATTTACTTCACTTACAGATTGCTAAAACATATAATGTCTGGTTCTTGACGGGAGAGGAAAACCTGAAGGAGAAGTATAGGGATTGCTATGATAAAATTCTGACTTATGAAGAACTCAGGCATAGATTCTCTTAGTTTCATCCATAGCAACCTTTCTCGCAACAATTTCTTTTATATCCTTCTTAAATCTCTCCAAAGCCTCTTCCCTTGATATTTTAGGATCAGGAACCCATGCCTCTACTTTTTTTCTGTTCAGGGTTATGGTCTTCTTTATCGGCATTTTCTATTAATATTCTATCTTTTTGAGTGTATATACAATTGAGATCGTGAGGAAATTTGGATTTGAATTAAGGATTGACGATGTATCATATACTAATGGACTTTGAAACAACAACCTTGATATCTTCAAGGACATTGTCTATGGGCCGGTTTCCATCAACAGAAGTCATATCAGTGAACTTCTTGTAATTGTCATAAACTTTTGCGAGGAATATTTCATAGCCCTCGTTCCCAAATCCGACAAGATTCTCAAATTTTTCGAATTTCATATAATCCATTCTCCCCCTATTCAGTTCGTCTTCAATAATCTTTATCTCCTTTGCAATTTCGTTCATCTGTTTGCTTACATGCTGGGCGGATACCTCAAGTGGTTGTCTTGCGATCGCCGCCGGATCCTTTTTAATATATGAATCATACATGCGCATACTGTATTTACTGGCTTCTCTGGAATGTCTCTCTCTTGCATTTTTAAGTTCCGCCATCCTTTTTTCAATTGCCTGTTTTTCTCTCTCTATCTTTTTCTTTATATTTATTATTGCAATTTCTGGTTTTACATCAATGAATATTGTAAAGTCCGGTTTCCTTGCAAATGAATTTATCTGCAAAAGCCAATCCTTATTAACACCCTGTGCAGACTGGTATGCGATTGTAGAATGATAATACCTTTCACATATTACAATCTTACCCTCTCTGAGATTCGGTTCAATAAAATTCCCAAGATGCTCATATCTGTCGGCAGTAAACAGCAAAGCCAGAGCAGTTGGATCTACCTTTTCGCTGCCAGACAGGATTTCCCTTATGAGGATTCCGATTTTATTCTTTGTCGGTTCTGCAGTCAATTCCGCCTTCTTACCGGTGCTTAGAAGCCAGTCATACAGGAGCTTAGCCTGCGTGCTTTTTCCGCAACCGTCTATCCCTTCGAGAACTATGAACATTCTTCCTTATTAATCTGATATAGATAATTATTAAAATACATGGAAGATAAAGAACTAAAATCCTACAGGGATGCGGGAAAAATCGCTGCAAGGGTTCGGGAATGGGGCAAATCCCTGATAAGGGAGAATGCCAAAATTCTTGAGATTGCCGGGAAGATTGAGGGCAAAATTCTTGAGTCCGGGGGGGAAATTGCATTTCCGGTAAATATCTGCATAAATGACATTACTGCACACTACACCCCAAAGTATAATGATCCAACAATTCTGACAGGGAGGGATGTGATTTCGGTTGATATTGGTGTTCATATGGATGGCTTTATTGCAGATACAGCATATACGGTAGACCTTTCAGGGAACTACGGAAAGATGCTTGATGCAAATGAAATTGCACTTGAGACTGCGATATCGATGATAAAACCGGAAATTTCAGTTGCAGAAATCGGCAGGACTGTGCAAAGGATAATCAGGGACGCGGGTTTCAAGCCAATAGAGAATCTTACGGGGCATGAGGTTCGGCAGTATGACCTTCATGCAGGGATTTCAATCCCAAGCGTTGAGGTTCCTTACAACTGGAAGATGCAGGAAGGCATGGTTTTGGCAATAGAACCGTTTGCAACAAATGGCTATGGGCGGGTAATTGAATCAAAACAGGCAGAGATATTCGGCCTGGAAAAAATCAAGCCTACGAGAATGCAGGAAGCAAGATTAATTCTGGGCGAAATTGAAAAAAGAAAGAAATTGCCATTTGCAGAGAGATGGTTTTCAAATAAGATAAATCCCCTGAAGTTGGATTTGGTATTCAGAGAACTCGTATCAAATAAGATATTAAAGGCATATCCCGTACTGCACGAAAAGGAAAAAGGCGTAGTGAGCCAGTTTGAGCATACTGTAATTGTTACTAAGGAGGGGTGTGAAATTATAACCAAATGAACGATAAAGAGAGAAGTAAGGCAGTTCAGAGGGTATTGATAATAACACTGATCCTAAATCTTACTGTTTCCCTGCTTAAAATAATCTTTGGACTTATTGCAAATTCCATCAGCATGGTTGCGGATGGGGGCCATTCACTTTTCGATGGTGTTTCAAACATAGTCGGTCTTGTTGCAATAAGAATAGCGTCAAAACCGCCGGATGCAGAGCACCCTTATGGCCATAGAAAGTACGAGACATTTGCAACAATCGGAATAGCGATTCTTATTTTGATAACCTGTTTCGAGATAATAGAGTCTGCATTCAAGCGACTGCCGGAGGCTACTGTACCTGAGATAACAGCCCTGACTTTTTCAGTAATGGTAATAACCCTATTGACAAATATTTTTGTATCCTGGTATGAATCTAAAAAAGGAAAGGAACTTAAATCTGAATTCCTGATTGCCGATTCCCACCACACAAGAACCGATATATTTGTTTCAATCTCAGTAATTCTGGGGTTTGTCTTCATAAAACTTGGGCAGCCTATCTTTGACCCAGTGATTGCAATAATGGTAGCGATACTAATCGGAAAACTTGGTTATGAGATAATAAAGGAAAGTTCCCATATCCTGTGCGATGTTTCTGTAATGGACCCCAATGAGATTAAAAAAATTGCCATGGAGGTTCCGGGCATTGTAACTTGCCATAAGATAAGGACAAGAGGGGGTAACACTGATATCTATATGGACCTACATATATGCATAGATCCGAAACTCTCTGTTGAGGAGGGACATAATATAAGTCATCGCGTAGAGTCTCTTGTCAAGAAAAGGGTTTACGGTGTTAAGGACATAACAATCCATATCGAGCCTATAAAGAACCCTCAATCCTGACCCCTTCATTACAAATTCTTGTTCTTATTACACTCCCTCCCGCTTTCTTTATCTCCCTGCCAACATCACCAAGAGCGACCATAATCCCACCTCTCCCGGCACCGCACAATTTTGCTCCGGCAGATTTCTTTCTTGCGGCCCAGACGAGATTCTCAAGTTCTGGTGAGGAAACGCCTATCGCAGAAAGCAGTCCGTGATTTATGTTCATGATAGCGCCGAATTTTTCGAGATTTCCTGCCCTTAGGAATTTCTCTCCCTGATTGACAATTATTCTCATTATTTTCAGATATTCTTCAAAGAAACAAGGAAAATTATTTTTCAATTCCATAACATCACTGACAACTGCTCCGGTGTCTGATGCAATATTCGTGTTTCCAATGGTAATCTCCGGGCATTTTCGTATTTTAAGCCTCTTGGCATTTCCTTTTCTATACATTATTACGCCGCCGTATGTCACGGCAAATGGGTCAACCCCGCTGGATTTTCTGTGGATTACATTCTCAATATCCCACGCAAGATTTGCGATTTCATTTTTCTTCAGATTATAACGGAGTTCCTTTGATATCGCGAGAACCATCGCAGATGCTATGGATGCAGAACTCCCAAGCCCTGATGCATAGGGTATGTCAGAATTTATTTTTATATTCAGGCCGCTTTTTTCTCCTAAATAATCTTCAATTCTTTCTATTGCCTGAATTGTCAGAAGGAAATTTTTATTCTTTTTTAATTTTTTGAAATCGCCGTATCTGAAGGAAAAATTTTTAATTCCTAAATTTTTATTCGTGAGTTTGAATTTTTTGTCATTCCCTGCTTCAACTGTGATGTAAGTCCTCAAATCAACAGTAGCGACAAGAACGGGATTTCCATATACTGCCGCATGTTCACCGAGAAGTATTACCTTCCCCGGCGCTGATGCTGTGACCATCTTAATATTTTATTGCAATGATAATATATAGGTATGGCTCTGCCTTTAGTTGAAATTTTTAGTAGTCTTCCAGCATGGCTCTCAACAATCCTTATAGCCATGCTTCCTGTCTCGGAATTAAGGGGTGCGATTCCTATCGCTATCGGGGTATATGGCATGAAACCTGTTGATGCCTTTCTTTTATCAGTAATTGGAAACACGATACCTGTTATTCCCTTATTGCTATTTCTTGAACCTGTTTCAAATTTTCTACGAAAATGGAATTTTTGGAATAAATTCTTTACATGGCTCTTCACAAGAACACATAAAAATCACAGCAAGGAATTTGAGAAATACGGGACATTGGCACTTGCTATTTTTGTTGCCATACCACTACCTATGACTGGGGCATGGAGTGGTTGCGCAGCAGCATTCGTTTTTGGGATAAAATTCAGGAACGCCCTTTTGGCAATAGCTTCTGGTGTAATTGTTGCGGGGATAATAGTTACCCTTGTTACAGTAGCGGGGATTAGTATGATTTGATTCATTTATACATTAAATCCAATAAATAAACAATGAGAACCCACATATTTACGGCATTGGTTGAACACAAGCCCGGAGTTCTTCAAACGGTAGCCTCAATGTTTTCCAGAAGGAGATTTAACATAGAGAGCATAACCGTTGGCCCAACGGAAAATCCGAATATTGCAAGGATGACGATATTAACTACGGGTGATGATAAGACACTTGAACAGATTGAAAAGCAGATGAACAAACTCGTTACAGTAATAAAGGTCAAGGATTTAGACAAAGAAACAAGCGTTTGCAGGGAATTGTGCCTTGTAAAGATTCACACGCCGACAGATAAGGAGAGGTCGCAGGTAATGCAGTATGCTGATGTATTCAGGGGCAGGGTGGTTGATGTAAGTCCCGAGACTCTTACCGTAGAAATTACAGGGGATCCGGAAAAGATAGACGCGTTTATCAATCTTGTCAGGAATATTGGAATAAAAGAGGTTGCAAGAACAGGAACTACCGCAATGCAGAGGGGGTAATTTAATTTGAGCAAAATATCCGCAATATTATATGGAAGGTAGACTGATAGATAATGCCAGGATAATTACTACAAGGATAGACAGAATTTTTCTTCCTGTACTTAGTTCTGAAACATCATCCAATGGGCCCGGATGTCCACCCATCGCCATTAGTAGCATAATCAAGGCCATTATCCAGAATCCTAACAAAAAGGTTATAAAAGCAATTATATATGAGATTATCCTCTGTAACCTCGTGTCAAATAATGATCTTGAGATATGCCCTCCATCCAGGAATCCGGCAGGCATTAGATTTAACATAGTTACTATAGCACCAATCCACCCGGCTATTGCAATTGGATGGAGGGCTAAAAGATATTTGCCAGTAAGGATGTCAAGTAGATTAAAAGGACCGGATATAATCCCGATTAGGAATAACATTACTGGCGGGGGGGTGAACGGGAAGGGTGACTTTATACCGCTTATATCTGTTGATGGAACTATTGTTGATAACATTAAGCCAATAATTAAGACTATAATCGTAACCACAAATCCTGCTATAGGGCCACTCACCCCCAGATCAAAAAGAGCATTTCTATCTTTCGTAGGAGACCTGGAGGAGATTACAGCACCAAATGTACCAATTGGGCTGATAAAGGGCGGAACTGGAATAAAATATGGAAGGGAGTAATCAATGCCGTGTTTTCTTGCTGCCGTCATGTGCCCTAATTCATGAAGCCCTACAATAGAGAGTAAAGACGCTGCAAACAGGAAACCATCCAATAGATTACCCTCGGCAAGTATATAACCTGCCCATGTTGTAGTTATCAGGGTTGCTATAAATAGGATAATGTTTACATTAATATCCCTTTTTTTATCCTCTTCTTTACCCTTGGGCAATACAATAATATCTATCTTTCCTTTTTCTTCATATCTCCGGACAGCAGGGATATATCCATATCTTTTAAATTCACTCATAAAATAAGGAAAATAATCACTATGGTAGTCGGCTTCATTTACCTTGAATAATACTATTCCCCTTTCAATCCCGATTCTTTCGACCCTGATCCTGTGTTCTACTACCTGCTTAAGACTATTCAGGATTAGAGGATTTATTGACGCACCTTCATAAATCCCGACTACTATCAACCCTGAACTGCATCTTGGGCAGATACCGGAGGTATGATCCCCTCCTGTCTTTATTAATTCATCAAATCCACATGTAATGCATCCTACTTCAATTACCTTTTCTTTCTTTTCAGGGAGACTATTAATCGGTTCATCCATTGTTAATAGCAATTGTTAGAATAGTTAGAAGTAGAAAATAAAAGATGAAAGAGGAGTGATTTTCCAATATCGACAACATTTTTTACCTTTTCTATGATTATGCTGTCTGATGTTGCAGTAATCCGGTTTCTCTTTATAATTTCCCTGTCAGCATACCTGCTAACCCTTGCATCTCCCGGTATGTAGAATTCCTCTAATTTCTCTCTTATGCAGGATGCGAGCTCCCCGCTGCGCGACATCCGGGAGTCAAGAACAAAAAGGACAGATTTGGGCCTATGTTTTGATAGTATTCTGAGGATATTTTCAATTGCATCCCTTGTGTCTTCGTTAAATTTATATTTCGAAAAAACTGCAGATGTGTCCCTCAGAAAGCCATCCATGCCTTTCACAACCTCGTTTCCTGAGGTGATTGCCTGTACTGTTATAAGAAGGTTATAGGTATCAATTACCAAATTTTTTCCGGTTATCTTTCTGAGCGGAATTAATCTTGATTTATGATCCCTTATCTCATTTTCAGAAAAAACATATCGGACAAGAAAATTCCTGTCATGTTTGCTTAGCCCGTAATGATTTGCAACAAAATTCAGTGCAGTTGTCTTCTTATAGCCCCTGTCAAGGAGGTACTTCATGTCATGGCACGCTTTTTTTAGATTCATTTTGATTTCAATCCTACATTAGTCTGATTTTAACAAAGCAACAATAAAAGAAACAGTAA
>JAKFXM010000082.1 GCA_021731385.1 Methanobacteriota archaeon | reverse complement strand
GATTTCATCGCTCAGCTATACCCATTTTGCCGGAGGCAAATTCGGGCCCAATTAGCGACTTCGTCGCTAATTCGGGACCCTAATTCCATTCATTATCTCACCTTCTACCTACCCATCTCATAGACCATATGCCCTATCTCCGGGAGTATTAATTCAGCCTTTTAACAAAAGGCTGGCGAAAATGAGTGGGGTGCTTCGCACCCCACATAAATTTCATATAAAATGGCTGGCGAAACCACTTAAAATTCATTCAATAATTATTTCCCTACCTCATAGACCATATGCCCTATCTCTGGGAGTATTAATTCATCCATTGCAAGTTTAACCGCATCTTTAGAACCCGGAATGCAGATAATTATCTTTCCATCCGCAATTCCTGCAACTGTCCGGCTCATAATTGCAGAACTTCCAATTTCATCATAACTTAAGTACCTGAACAATTCCCCGAATCCATCGAGTTTTTTTTCAAGTATTTTTAATACAACATCAATTGTAACATCCCTTTTTGAAATCCCTGTTCCCCCGTTTGTTATTATCACCTGAATTTTACTATCTTTCAATAATTTTTTAATAGTTTTCTGAATTAAATTAAAATCATCCTTTATAATGGAATAAAATGAAATTCTATGTCCATACTTCCTTAATCCCCCAATAATAATCCTTCCTGATTCATCGCTCTCCTCTGTGCGTGTATCGCTTATTGTAAGAACAGCAAAATTCAGCGATTTGGGAGATTTTTCCCTGTGTTCAAGATATCCCATTTTTGATTTATTAACCTGCGGTGATAAAATATATTCCTGTCTGAATTCTACCCCTTCAGGTGGATTTTGACCCGATATTTATTTATTAAGGATAAAAACAATAATATACATTAATACTTATGAGGGTATCTCTGAATACCTGATTAGATAACTGCAAGGCAAAACCTAGTGTGAACCTTTTTATTATATGCGACCATTAATTCCAGTCGATCCTGCTGGAGGCTACTGCTATTGGGGTTCGATTAAGCCATGCATGTCAGGGTTTCAGGCAATGAGGCCCGGCAAACAGCTCAGTAACACGTGGACAACCTAACCTTAAGAGGGGGATATCCTTGGGAAACTGAGGTTAATACCCCATAAATGACAGTTTCTGGAATGACTGTCATTGAAATGGAAATGGCATTATGCTTGTTTTTTTTGCTTAAGGATGGGTCTGCGGTGGATTAGGTAGATGGCGGGGTAATGGCCCACCATGCCGACGATCCGTACCTGCTATGTGAGTAGGAGCAGGGAGATGGATACTGAGACAAGGATCCAGGCTCTACGGAGCGCAGCAGGCGCGAAACCTCCACAATGTGCGAAAGCATGATGGGGGAACCCCAAGTGTCTTCCTACAAGGGAGACTTTTGCAGTATGTAAAAAGTACTGCGAATAAGGGCTGGGTAAGACTGGTGCCAGCCTCCGCGGTAACACCAGCAGCTCAAGTGGTAGCCACGATTATTGGGCTTGAAGCGTCCGTAGTCTGTTTAGCAAGTTCTCTGTGAAATCCTGTGACTTAATCATAGGGCGTGCAGAGAATACTACTAGGCTAGAGGTTGGGATAGGTTAGGGGTATTCCTAGGGTAGCGGTGAAATGCTATAATCCTGGGAGGACCACCAATGGCGAAGGCACCTAACTGGAACAAGCCTGACGATGAGGGACGAAAGCTAGGGGAGCAAACCGGATTAGATACCCGGGTAGTCCTAGCCGTAAACGATGTAGGCTGAGTGTTGCCGGAACTTAGGGTTCCGGCAGTGCTGAAGGGAAACCGTTAAGTCTACCGCCTGGGGAGTACGGTCGCAAGGCTGAAACTTAAAGGAATTGGCGGGGGAGCACCACAAGGGGTGGAGTCTGCGGTTCAATTGGATACAACGCCGGGAAACTTACCAGGGGCGACGGCAGTATGACGGCCAGACTAAAGATCTTGCTTAACGAGCCGAGAGGTAGTGCATGGCCATCGCCAGCTCGTACCGTGAGGCGTGCGGTTAAGTCCGTTAACGAGCAAGATCCGCGTCTCTATTTGCAACCATTTTCGTTTGAAGGTGGGCCACTATAGAGGGACCGCTGGCGATAAGTCAGAGGAAGGCGCGGGCGACGATAGGTCTGTATGCTCCAAATCTCCTGGGCTACACGTGGACTACAATGGCATAAACAATGGGTTGCAACTTCGAAAGGAGGAGCCAATCCCCTAAATTATGTCTCAGTTCGGATCGAGGGTTGAAACTCACCCCCGTGAAGATGAAATCCCTAGTAATCGCTGGTTATCATCCAGCGGTGAATATGTCCCCGCTCCTTGCACACACCGCCCGTCAAACCAACCGAGTGGGTCTATAATGAGGCTCTTTCTTTGGGAAGTGTCAAGTTATAGGTTCGCAAGGGGGGTTAAGTCGTAACAAGGTAGCCGTAGGGGAATCTGCGGCTGGATCACCTCCAAGTTTTATTCTGAAGTTTGCACTGGGTGCTAAATCAGCAGTTATCTAAATTTATTTTTATTTTTTTATCGTAATACAGAGTATTACGAGTTAAAATTTTGCTTTGCAAAATTTTTTTACTTATTGTAATTTTTTCTGTGTTTCCTATTTTTTGTATTTATACTTCAAAATCAAATTTTATACCCGTCGGCATGGGCCCGTAGATCAGTTGGTAGATCGTCCGCCTTGCACGCGGAAGGCCTCGGGTTCGAATCCCGACGGGTCCATACAGCCTTTTTCTTTCTTTTCAAAAGAAAGAACCGAAAAATCGCTTTGCGATTTTTGGGCCCAATTTCGCCTGCGAAATTCGGGAAACGCTGGCGAAAAAGAAAGAAAGGAATTCGCCTCCCGAATCAGAGCCTTTGGCTCTGATTGGGCCCAAAAATTCCTGAAAGGAATTTTTCGGGTCGGCGAATTCGATTGATAATTAAAAATTTCATATTCATCTTTTGATGAAATTTTGTGCAGCATGCGATAAATTTATCGTATGCGAAGGGTTGAAGTTAATGAGACCGCAAATGGATGTTCGCCAGAGGGAGTGTGTTAGGTAAACCATACAGGGGATGGTTTGGCTTGATCGCTGATGAAGGACGTGGCAAGCTGCGATATGCCTCGGCGAGGCGCATGCAGCCTTAGACCCGAGGATTTCCGAATTGCCCCGGAAGGGGCGGAAACGCGGGGAATTGAAACATCTCAGTACCCGCAGGAAAAGAAAACAATTGTGATTCGGTGAGTAAAGGCGATCGAAAGCCGAAAAGGGCAAACTGAACGCCTTTCAGAGATGGAAGGTGGATGTGGTGTGGCTCCAGTTGAATCCTAACCGGAGAAGATGAAATTTCTGGAAAGAAATACCATAGAGGGTGAAAGCCCCGTAGTTATAATCTGGAAGGATTCTTGGAGTTCAGGAGTAATGGGCATTGGATATTGCTCATGAAGGTTGGAGGCATTAACTTCAAACCCTAAATACGTATCAAGACCGATAGCGAACTAGTACCGTGAGGGAAAACTGAAAAGGATCCGTAACAGGATGTGAAAAGAACCTGAAACTGTATGGTGATAGATCGCCATAGCCACTATACGTTCATGTGAAGGAAATTTGAGCAATCAAATCTACGAGCATGAATTTGGTGGTTATGTCGTTCGTCCTGAATCATGAGGCAGGGAGTGTATGTGCGCGGTGACCTGAAAGGGATAGGGAAACCAATGATCCGCAGCACTTCGGTGCGAGGGATGTGGTATGAAAGTGCCATTAATCGCGTGTATACGACCTGAAGCCAAGCGATCTAACCCAGGGCAAGACGAAGTCCCACATCTGTGGGATGGAGGTCTGATAGGGGTTCTGGGCTCAATCCGTTCCCGTGACCTTGGGATAGAAGTGAAATGCTAATCGCGCTTGGCAATAGCAGGTTCCTCTCGAAATGGCCCGCAGGCCAGTCTGACCGGAGATGGATTATGGGGTAGAGCACTGATTGGGTATTTAGGAGATGAAAATCTTCAATATCCTGTCAAACTCCGAACCTATAATCATCTTAGATGGTTGGAGACGGGGTTGGGGGGTAAGCTCCTGATCCGAAAGGGAAACAACCCTGATTATGGTTAAGGCCCTTAAATGCTGACTAAGTGTAAGCAATGGCGTCTTAGGTCTAAGACAGTGAGGAGGTTAGCTCAGAAGCAGCTATCCTCTAAGGAGTGCGTAACAGCTCACTCACCGAGATCTAGGGCCCTCAAAATGGACGGGACTAAGTCAGCTGCCGATACCATAATACACGCGAAAGCGTGATTATGTAGGGAGGTGTCTTGCTGGAACAGAAGCTATCTCTTAAGAGATAGTGGATCCTCCAAGAATAAGAATCCTGCCAGGAGTAACAGCATAGCGAGGTGAGAATCCTCGCCACCTGAAGGGCAAGGGTTCCTCAACAATGTTCGTCAGTTGAGGGTTAGTCGATCCTAAGAAATTCGTAATTCGAAATATCGAAAGGGAAGTCGGTTAATATTCCGATACCGCACAGATACGTGTGGCAACGCTAGTTGCTTTCTAACCCTTTGGGGTAGTTTGAGTACAACCGTCGTTGTATTTAAGCGACATAAGGCTGTGGAGTACTGTAACAGTGAGAAACAACCTAAATCGCGAATAGCCGCCATTAGGCGGTTCAGATAATCCCTAGAGGCCATGAAAAGGAAAGCAAAAGAATTCTGTGCGATCGTACCAAGAACTGACACAGGTGCCCCTAGGTGAGAAGCCTCAGGTGTGTCGAGATAATCCGATCCAGGGAAGTCGGCAACTTAGCTCCGTAACTTTGGGATAAGGAGTGCCTGCTGCGCAAGTAGCAGGTTGCAATAACAAGGGGAATCCGACTGTTTAATACAAACGTAGGTCCCTGCAAATTCGTAAGGATGTGTATAGGGGCTGATACCTGCCCAGTGCCGGTACGTGAAGTTCTGTTTCAACAGAATCAAGCGCCGGTAAACGGCGGGGGTAACTATGACCCTCTTAAGGTAGCGTAATACCTTGCCGCTTAATTGGCGGCTTGCACGAATGGTCTAACGAGATTCCCGGTGTCCCGGGTCGGAACTCGGTGAACCTACATTTCTGGTGAACATGCCAGAGACTTCCAGCGGGACGCGAAGACCCCGTGGAGCTTTACTGCATCCTGCTGCTGGGTTGTGATTAAAGTTGCGCAGTGTAGGCGGGAGGCGCCGAAGCTGTCCTTTCGGGGACAGTGGAGCCAAAAATGAGACACCGCCCTTCTTTGATTACAACCCTTACTCTTCTTAGAGGACACCTGCAGGTGGGCAGTTCGACTGGGGCGGTACACCGTTGAAAAGATATCAACGGTATCTAATGGTTGGCTCAGACGGGTCAGAAATCCGTCATTGAGGATAAGACCAAAAGCCAGCCTGACTAGATTTCAAACATCAAGAAATCTAGAGACGAAAGTCAAGTCTAGCGAACCTCGATACCTCCTTAATGGGGGTTCGGGCTGATGGAAAAGCTACCCCGGGGATAACTGAGTGGTCGCGGGCAAGAGTACACACACCCTTTTCTTTCTTTGCGAAAGAAAGAAAAGCGTGTACGGAAAAGAAAGAAAAGTCACCTTCGGTGACCAATCCCTGTTAGGGATTGCTTCTCTTTTCCATCAACGTTTTTCTCTTTCTTAAAGAGAAAAGGGTTGGTATGGATCGACCCCGCGGCTTGCTACTTCGCTGTCGGCTCATTCCATCCTGGCCGTGCAGAAGCGGCCAAGGGTGGGGTTGTTCGCCCATTAAAGGGATACGTGAGCTGGGTTTAGAACGTCGCGAGACAGTTTGGCGGCATCTACTGGAAGTGTTGTTTATCTGAGGGGAAGGTTCATTTAGTACGAGAGGAACAATGTATCGTAGCCTCTAGTTTATCAGTTGTCCGACAGGGCACGCTGAGTAGCCACGCTATAACCGATAAGAACTGAAAGCATCTAAGTTCGAAACGGTCCCCAAAAAGAGATAAACCGGGTTCCTGTAAAAGACAGGTTTGATAGGTGGGGGATGTAAGTACCAAGCCTCGGCGAGGTATTCAGTCCACCCATACTAATAAACCCAAAAACTAGCACACCCTAGCGATAATCATCCATTTGCGGAATCAATTATTCAATACCTGATCAGGTAGTGGTTGAGGGCCGCTGGAATTCTAATCCTTTTTAGAATTCTAAGGAAGTTCCATCCACCATAAAGATAGCCTTCTGGCGTTGGTGAAAACCAAAGGTACATCATAGAGACGAGATGGCTGTATGCAGTTGATTATGATGGCAACTGAAGATGCATCCAGCCTTGTGAAACGGGATGTCCTATCTGGTGCAAGATTTTACATCGCTTAGACGAATGCCCTCCTGAATTTTTCAGGGTACAGAAGATGGACTACAACCACTGCCTGAGATTTAATGAATTATTTTTGAAATTTTATTAGTGAAATTAGGGTTGATTAGGGCCCAAACCCTTTAGGAAAGGTTTTGGATTCCCAAAATTAGGGTTGATAAGGGCACGAAGTGCCCTTATGACCTACAACCACTGCCTGAAAATTTAACTGAATTCCGATCTCTTTTTGTAAGTTCTTATCCAATTTCAAAACTTTATTATTTTTTCTTTAATAAATCCAATTATTACATGTAAGAATGATAGTAATGAAATTCGGCGGAACATCTATTGGCTCTGCACGAGAAATTCTGAGGGTTGTTGACCTGGTGAAAAAGGAACCGCAGAAAAAGGTAGTGGTGGTTTCTGCTATGTCAGGGGTAACTGACAAACTGAACAGCATTGCAAACAGGATTGCAAATCTCCCCTCAACAGTTGTTGAAAAGGAGGTTGAGAAATTCCATTCTGAAATTCTTGCCTTTCATTCATCAACCGTGAGGGATGTTATCCCAAATAACCCAAGACTTCAGGATGAAACCCTTAATGGCATAACGGAACTTGCAGACAAACTCAAGATTACACTTCTGGGTGTTGGCTATCTTGAGGACTTGTCTTCAAAATCTTTAGACTACATCCTGTCCCTTGGTGAAAGATTTTCAGTGCGGATAGTTTCAGGTGCACTTAGGTCTAATGGCGTGAATTCGTTACATCTTACGGGCTATGAAGCCGGCATTATTACAGATTCGTGCTTTGGATGTGCAAGGCCACTGCACAGCAAAATTAAGGATGCAATACCTGATAAATTAAAGCCGCTAATTGACAGCGGAAAGACCCCCGTGGTTACTGGCTATATTGCAGCAGACGAAAAGGGCAGGATTACAACCCTGGGAAGGGGCGGTTCTGATTTCACTGCATCCCTCCTGGGAAGATATCTTGGCGCAAGTGAGGTTCAGATATGGACAGATGTTGATGGAATTCTGACAACAGACCCGAAGATAATTCCAAATGCAAAATTAATCTCAAGAATTTCTTATGTGGAAGCAATGGACCTTGCATACTTTGGTGCAAAAGTCATCCATTCAAAGATGATAGAACCTGCAATGGTTGCTGATATCCCTGTAAGGATAAAAAATACATTCAACCCGGGGTGTGGGGGCACCCTTATAGTAAGCAAGCAGGAAAAATCGGACAGCATAGTAAAGGCAGTTACAATAGCAAAGAATGTTGCAATCCTTAACCTTAAAGGGGTAGGAATGGCTGAAACCCCGAATATTGCAGGGAAGGTTTTCACCCTTCTTGGTGACCATAACATAAACATAATTATGATTTCCGGTTCTTCTGAATCAAACCTGTCCTTTGTAATAAAAAGGGACAACATAAACCGGGCTATTGAGGTGCTTAATTCAAGATTCACGGGCAATGGTATCAGGGATATCGAACTGGTTGAGGATGTCTGCATAATAACAGTAGTTGGTGTGGGAATGCACGGGACAAAGGGAATAGCAGCGAAAATCTTTGAGACTGTTGCAGAGGCCGATGTAAACATTATAATGATTGCGCAGGGGTCTTCAGAGGTAAACATCTCATTCATGGTACCGGAAAATGATGGCGAAAAAACACTAAAGGCATTGCACAGGAAATTCATAGAATGTGGTTAGGAATTTCAAGAAAATTTCCTTGCAGGAAATTTTTACTGCTATGTAATTGAAATTACATAGCATCAAGATTCGATTGAATGAAATTTGACTATTGGTGGAAAATATTAAAGATTAAAATTTAAATGAAATCTGAATTGGTCAGCAAGGCGGTTGAAATACTCCAGGATGCGGGATTTGAGGTTTCTGACTGCAGCGGGGCGAGAAGCTGTTTTGACATTATTGCGAAGAGGGAGGAAATTCTTCTGATTAAGATACTGACGAATATCGAGGGTCTTACGAAATATACCTCGATGGAGTTAAAGGATATCTCTGACCTTGTCTCAGGTGTCCCTTTGGTTATAGGATACTCCATGAAAACTGCAAGACTTTCTAATGGCGTAGTATACGGGAGATATGGAATTCGCATAGTAAATTTGGATACATTTGAGGACATCCTGAACAACCGGGTACCTCTGGTTTACTCGGTTCGCGGGAATTACTGCGTGAATATCAACTCAGAACTGCTTGTACAACTTCGCAGAAAACTTGGTATGACACAGGAGAAACTTGCAGTTGAAATTCATGTATCAAAGCAGAGTATCTACAGGTATGAATCTTCAGGCAGCATTTCGATAGAGATTGCAGAACGCCTTATGGAACTTCTTGACAGGAATATAGCGATACCAAACAAACCAATATTGGAGAGGGGGAATTACAAAAAATCGAACAGGAAGATGCATAGGAATCTGACAAATCTCGAAATGATTGTTATGGAGGATTTGGAGAATATAGGATTTTCAACACTACCTACAAATGCGCCCTTCGACATATTTGCAAGGGAAAAAGCCGAAGGCGGGATGCTGTTCACCGTAGTGAGCAATGACGGTAAGAGGCTGGGATACCGAATTGAACTTATAAACGCAATATCAGAATTGCTTGGCGGTTATAAGATATGTATAAGCGAAAGAAGGGATGATAATGCAGATGTCCTTGTAATAAAGCCAAAGAAATTAAATGAAATACAGGATTCCCGTGAATTGATTGATATGATTGAGAACTTCTAGTATTTTTATACTTGGAATTAGTATAATATACAGGCAAACCCAGCAGTAATTACAAAGGTCCGGGTTGAGTGATAAAATGGCTATACGCAGAAGAAAACCACGGTTTTTTGATGAATTTTTTGGTGATTTGGATGAGGAGATAAGGGAACTGGAGGAAAATGTATTCAGGATATTCGAAGAGACTCAGGGAATTTCCATTAAAACTGATGAAAACAAACCCCGTTTCTATGGCTTTTCAATGTACATAGGCCTGGATGGAATACCGCAGGTAGAAAAATTCGGGGATGTTTCTGAGACCGGTGATTCTAAAATACCTCAATCCTCGCAGGATTATGAACTGCTAAGTGAAGTTATTGAGGGGGAAAGTGAAATTTCAATAATCACCGAGATGCCCGGCATTGACAAAAATGACATTAAATTAAATGCCGGCGAAGATAAGATTGAGATAAATGTCACTACAAAGGGTCATGAATTCCACAGAACCCTCAATCTGCCATGCAAAGTAAAGCCAGAGACTACAAAGGCAACCTATAAGAACGGCGTTCTTGGGATAAAAATAGGGCGCGCTGAGAAAAAGGCAAAGGGCATAGATGTGAGGGTTGAATGAATTTTTTCAGGTCATTTATATACATGCAAACCTATAACTAACTTCAAAGGAGAAATTTAAAATGGTACAACAATATGGACAGCCCATTTTTATACTGCCTGAAGGGGCTTTTAGGACAACGGGCAGGGATGCGCAGAGAAATAACATTCTTGCTGCAAAGCAGGTCGCTGACACTGTAAGGACAACCCTTGGACCCAAGGGAATGGACAAGATGCTTGTAAATGACCTTGGCGATATTGTAATAACAAACGACGGGGCAACAATCGTTGAAGAACTGAATGTCGAGCATCCGGCAGCCAAGATGATGGTTGAGGTAGCCAAAACACAGGATGAAGAAGTAGGGGATGGAACCACAACCGCAGTAGTTCTTGCAGGGGAATTGCTTGCAAATTCTGAGAGACTGCTTGATCAGAAGATTCATCCATCAGTTATAGCAAGGGGCTACAGGATGGCTGCAGAAAAGTCTAATGAAATCCTGAACCAGATGGGGAAGAACATAAATTTAGATGACGAGAAAATTCTTCAGGAGATTGCAATAACCGCAATAACCGGGAAGGGGGCAGAAATTTCAAAAGAAAAACTTGCAGGATTATCAGTTAAGGCTGTAAAGCAGGTTGCAGAGAAAAGAGACAATAAGATTGTTGTTGATCTTGATGACATACAGGTGGAAAAGAAGGCTGGCGGTAGTACAGCAGATTCCGAATTAATTCAGGGGATTATTGTTGACAAGGAGAGGGTTCATCCGGGAATGCCAAGAAAAGTCAATGATGCAAAGATTGCACTTCTTGACACAGCGTTGGAACTAACGAAAACAGAAACAGATGCAGAGATACAGATAACTGATCCAAACCAGTTGCAGGCATT
This sequence comes from Methanobacteriota archaeon, assembly GCA_021731385.1. Lineage (GTDB taxonomy): Archaea > Altiarchaeota > Altiarchaeia > IMC4 > QMZM01 > JAKFXM01. Next base: position 3,529 of record JAKFXM010000082.1, on the reverse strand, counting down.
TATGGCACAGGAGGAAAAGATGCTAAAGGAGATGGTGGATACAATAACAAAGAGCGGCACAAATGTTGTATTCTGCCAGAAGGGGATTGATGATATGGCACAGCACTACCTTTCAAAAGCAGGCATATTTACAGTCCGCAGGGTTAAGAAGTCAGACATGGAAAAATTGGCAAAGGCTACTGGTGCAACCCTGGTTACAAATCTAAAAGACCTAAGTTCAAAAGATCTCGGATATGCAGCAGAGGTTGAAGAGGAAAAGATATCAGGAGATGAAATGACCTTTGTCAGAGGATGCAAAAATCCAAAGGCGGTCAGTCTTCTTGTCAGGGGCGGAACGGAGCATGTCGTTGATGAGGTTGAAAGGGCTGTACAGGATGCATTAGGCTGTGTTGCAGCAGCTATAGAGGTTGGAAAGGTTGTGGCAGGCGGGGGTGCACCGGAGATAGAACTTGCAAAGAGACTCAGGGAATATGCTGAAACCGTGGGCGGCAGGGAACAGCTTGCAATAAACGCCTTTGCAGAATCGGTTGAGGTTATCCCAAGAACACTTGCAGAGAGTGCAGGAATGGATATTATTGACACCCTTGTTGAACTGAGGGCAAAGCATGAAAAAGGTAATCCTGATATAGGTGTTCTTGTTCTTGAGGGGAAGATAGACGATATGTGGAAAAAGGGCGTAATTGAGCCGCTTAAGATAAAGACACAGGCAATAAAATCCGCAAGCGAGGCAGCAGAAATGATTCTGAGGATTGATGATGTAATCGCCTCAAAGAAGGGCGGGGGAGGAAGAATGCCTCAAATGCCGGGCGGTGAGGGGATGGGTGATATGGATTAATCACCCTTTTTTCATTACAACTTCGCAAGGATACTGCGGACTTTAGTCCGCAGAGGAATTGCGACCAAATAAATCGCTAAACCTTGCGTCTACTTCCGTTTTTTGTTTTTAGCGTGAATTTCCATTTGCAATGTGGCTGAATTCTTGTAGAATTCAGACACATGTCTGAGAGGTTTCACCTCTCAGCCACATCGTAATAGGTGATTAGGGAATTTTAGCACAGCTTTTTGCCTGAGAAGGCAAAATATTGAGGATACGCTGGCTAAAATGCCCGTCAAAATTCCCGTAATGTTTTTGGAGGGTAGAAAATGCATATATTGTGGGGCTTGGAAGCCCTACAGACTTGCCGATAGGCGAGTAAAATGCAAAACATGCAGGCGATATTATAGCCTGAAAAAATTAAAGAATGACCTGAGCATTCTCTTCTATTTTGCTCTGGAGTTGTCTGCTAACCGGACAGCAAAGGAGTTGGGTCTAAGTTATAAGACAATCCGGAACAAGTATATGTTTTTCAGAGAGAAAATCAGTAAGCACTTGGAGGACAACTTCCAAAAACTTAGTGGGGAGTTGGAGATTGATGAGACCTACTTCGGTGGAAAAAGAAAAGGCAAACGAGGTAGAGGAGCATTCAATAAAGTGGTTGTTTTGGGTATTTTAGAGCGTAATGGAAGGGTTTATACGAAAGTTGTGCCTAACGTAAAAGCTGAAACCCTGATGCAACAAAACTGAGAAGGGATCAGTTTATTACACCGACTGCTTCAAGAGTTACAAGAGTCTGAAGCAGTACGGCAAACACAGCAGGATCAACCATGAAAAAGCATTCGGGAAAGGACACAATCACATCAACGGACTGGAAGGTTTCTGGTCGTTTGCAAAGGAGAGATTCCACAAATATCACGGTATAAACAAAGACAACTACGATATGTATTTGAAAGAGATGGAGTTTCGATTCAACAACCGAAACTCTGATATATTTAACAAGCTAATCGATATAATTTACAGATGATTTGGTGCGAAATTTACCCAATCACCAAATCTTTTCTTTTTATATTTTCTTCCTATTTCAGTAACTTGCTGTGGTTTTTCTGCCGGAGTGTTTTCCATTTCGACAGTAGGGAGAAAATTGGGAATGGCGAGCCGAGCCATTTTCCGGATAATCCCTTATAGAGGGTTAGGAGCAATATCGACGAAAGCGCAGCGTAGTTCAAGCGATAGCGAGAAAGTCTGCCATAGCCCGCCGAATTAAATAATTTCAAATGAATCAACCATCTCCTGTATAGTCCCTAAGAATTTAGAATACTTCTTAGCTTCCGCAACATAGGTAAGTATATATACCTTATTGTCCTTTATAGTATACACCTGCATAAATTTTACATCAACCTGTTTGTCGCTTAGTTCTATTTTTCCAGTGTAAACAACTTTATGTGCGGGGCTGCCGGCGAGAGTAGTTGCGCTAGAATCAATGATGATAGTATTTGAAATTTGTTTCAGTTGATCAAGAGATAATTGCGTGTATTCATCCAAAGTCATAGGATGAGATATATTCTGAACAGCCACTCCCAGACCTTCACGGTAGGTATCCAAAAGACTCTCCATAGGAGAGTAAAACGCTACAAGATTACCCTCTATTTGTTCTGTTTTTGTCCAGTCTGAAGGATATTTTAATCTTATTCCATGCGCAGAACTCTCATAAGTTAAAAAATTGGTTGTAGGCTGTGTTGTTGTGGTCGTAGAAGTGGTTGTAGTGGCTGTTGATTTTATTGTGGTAGTTGTTTGTCCTATAATTGTCGTAGTTGTTGTGGTTGTAGTGGGTTGTTGTTGAATACATCCGCTTATAAAAATGATTCCAACTACGAGAATTGTTAAAAGTAAATATTGTTTCATCATTATATTGTTGAATTAACTTATATAAATACTTTTCATTTTTGAGGCAGGCGTAGGCGGATTGCACATAACTACTTATGTATCCCTCTCCTCTCTATTAAACCCCCTTATTTAAGTGTATGGACAAACTGTGATAAATTAAAAATTGAAATTTTCTCCAAAAGGCACTTTCTAAAGGATAAAAACTATTAAACCTAACCTTGATTTTTCACAGCAAAACTTTAATGATAGTTATACCTTATAACCCTACAAAAGCCCCCTGATTTCATTCCTGTAAGGCAACCCGTCCCTTGCCCCGAATTTTCTTATGCAGCGGGATGCTACATAATTCCCCAGTCTTCCCGAATCCTGAAGATTTTTTCCTGACAGAATTCCGAACAAAAATCCTGCCGCAAATGCATCTCCAGCACCGGTGGTATCAATTACTTTTGTTTTATATGCAGGTATTTCATGGAAATTCTCTGGATTCTTGATATAGCACCCTTTTTTTCCAAGGGTTACAGCAATAATTCCTGCACCCTTCTCAATTAATTCCGAACTGCCCTCTTTGTAATTCTTATTAGTAATATTCTCAATCTCATTCCTGTTTAAGAAGACAACATGGGATTTCTTTATAATTGGAAGCAAATCCTCCAATTCCTTTTCGGCATAAATTCCGGGGCTGAAACTGACCTTTACATCCTTCGGCAGTTTCTCTACCACCCTTTTCTGGATCTCAAACTGCCTTTCATTTACAAAAGAACCCAGGTGCAGGATTCTCGTCCTTTTTATATAATCAGAATTAATGTGACGAATCCTAATCATGCTGTT
>JAKFXM010000147.1 GCA_021731385.1 Methanobacteriota archaeon | reverse complement strand
TAACCCGTATAATTTTGTATATGATGAAAAACAGAAAACTTCAAGGATGAAATTTCAATATAATCAACGGGGGGGAATCAGGAAAAACTTAAAACTGAAGGGGGGGCAAAGCCCCCCCTGCGGTTTAGTGACAAAACTTATAATCCTTAAATTAGGCGGTTCGGTCATAACGAAAAAGAGTGAGGAAAAAGCAGAAATAAACCAGAGAAATCTAAACAGACTGGCAAAGGAGATAGCACAGGCAAAAAAACAGAGGAAATTCAGACTTGTGGTTATACACGGTGCAGGACCATTTGGTCATGTTCCTGCAAAAAAATACATGCTGGATAGTGGCTTGAAGTGTGATCAAGAAAATTTTGCTACGCAAAATTTTAACTGCTCTGTAATTGAAATTACAGGGCATGAACAGTTAAGGGGATTTTCGATAACCCATCAATCAATGGAAAAACTGAATTTTTCTGTTGTAGAGGCATTACAAAAGGAGGGATTAAATGCAATTGCATACCAGCCATCTGCTGTCGGAATTCTGAAAAACGGAAGATTGAGATTTTTTCCCACTAACGTAATAAAGAAACTTCTGAATCTTGATATTATCCCTGTTGCATATGGTGATGTGCTTGTTGATGAAACTTCAGGCATTGGCATCCTCTCAGGGGATCATCTTGTGCCATATCTGGCTGAAAAACTTAAGGCTGACAGGGTAATCCTTGCAACAGATGTTTCCGGGATTTATGCCCTTGATCCAAAGAAGAACAGTAATGCAAAAATTATAAGAGAGATTAATGCAAAAAATATAAAATCAATAAGACTGGGGAATTCAACTGCAACTGATGTAACCGGGGGAATGAAAAAAAAGGTTTTAGAACTATTAAATCTTGCTGAAAAAGGCATAGAGTCTGAAGTAATAAGTGCCTTGAAATCAGGGGATCTGGAAAGATCCCTGCTTGGAGAAATTGGTATTGGAACGATTATTAATCCGAGACCAAAGGTCTCGGAGCTCCGAGGGCAATGCCCTCGGATTAAGAAATAAATCAAATTCTATAAATAAAGTCAAAAAATTTGCCTTATGGCAAATTTTAATCCGAAATTCGGAGAATTTCGGAGCTATGATTTTGCTTTGCAAAATCATATTAACTTGCAATATAAATTATATCACAATGAAAAACCGGAAGGTCGAACATTTGGAGATATGCATCGAAAAGGATGTAGAATCCGGGTACACGGGATTTGATGAAATTCGTCTTATCCATAAGGCACTTCCCGAGATTGATTTTGATGAAATTAATCTTGAAATAAAATTTCTCGGAAAAAGGCTGAATTTTCCCATTATCATCGAAGGAATGACAGGCGGTGCTGAAGAGGCCCTGAAGATAAACAGGGATATTGCTGAAATCTCGCAGGAATTTGGCATAGGATTTGGAGTAGGGAGCCAGAGGATGGCAATAGAGAATGAAGAATTTGCAGAGACTTATAAAGTCAGGGATATTGCCCCTGACATCTTTCTAATAGCAAATCTTGGCGCAGTTCAACTGAATTATGGCTATGACATTCAGGAATGCAGAAAGGCAGTTGAGATGATTGATGCAGATGCTATTGCTCTTCACTTAAATCCATTGCAGGAGGTAATCCAGCCGGAAGGAAATAAAAATTTCTCTGATCTTATAAAAAAGATAAATGAAATTTCAAGAAAATTGAAATATCCTGTAATTATAAAGGAGACCGGGTGTGGAATTTCCTATGAGACTGCAAAAGAATTGAAGGTAGATGCAATAGATGTTGCAGGCCTGGGAGGAACATCATGGGGCTTGGTAGAAAGCTATCGGGGGAATGAAGATATAAGAGAAATAGGCAGGACATTCTCTAATTGGGGAATTCCAACCGCAGAGAGCATTAGTGAGATTTCAAGGTTAAAGATTCCGATTATTGGTTCGGGTGGAATAAGGACCGGACTTGATGCTGCAAAGGCAATTGCCGTTGGGGCAGAATGTGTTGGAATAGCCCTTCCAGTACTTAAAGCATGGAAAACACAAGGGAAAAAAGGCGTTAGAAAGTTCCTCGACAAATTTATAGCAGAACTAAAGATTGTAATGTTTCTTACGGGGTCAAAGAATATTAATGGGTTGAGTGGTAAATATATAAAGAACTACATTAGAATATATAAAGAAAATCATAATTAAGTAAAATGGTCCAGCATTACAAATTTATATATATAATTATTTTTGTTGCTATTATCTCTGCAGTATCAACATATGCAATTAATACAGGCATTAAATCAGAAACAAGAGGTTTTGAGGTTAAGGAAGTGCAGCATTTCAGTATCTTAGTTCCAACGGGTGGTACTCTGATATCCACGCCCTATCAACTGGTTAATATAAGCACAAGGTCTTTTGTAGATTCCATATATAATAAGAATTGGACGCTCAAGAAGTATAATGGTTATGGATGGCCAACAGCAATTTTTGATGTTAATGAAGGTGGTTGGACATTGAATAGTATAAATAGGAGCTATGGTTATTACATTAGATTAAATGAATCATCTACATTGGAAATTGAGGGGATATACATAAATAGAACAAGTATATCCCTAATTAATACATCCTTAAATAACGGATGGAACATGATGGGCTATCCTTCAGTTAATAGTAAAAATCTATCAATAGCATTATCCTCAATAGAAGGGAAATGGAGACGTCTTTATGAATATTATAACCGGACATTGATAGTCGTAGATCCTAAATTACCCCCTTTCTTATGGGGATTTAAGAATCTAACACCGGGTAGAGGGTATTGGGTAAATGTAATTGAGAATACTACATTAATAATAAACGAAACAATAACATTATAGAAAATGAAAATTAATAAATTTGGCATAATTCTGTTGTTAATGGCTATAGTCATTATCGTAGCTGCTTTATCCTCTTCATCAGACTTCAGCGGAAAACTGACAATAAATGGGAATCCTGCACCGATAGGAACGGTTATATCTGCATGGATTAATAATGTGCATTATCCTACTGACTCGACAGTATATGCGGATGATGGATCATACAAGATCCTCTCGGTCAATGGTGATGATCCCGATACCGAAGAAATAATTGAAGGCGGAAGGAATGGGGATACTGTGGCGTTCAAGGTTAGTCTTGATGGGAAAAGATATATCGCTGATCAGACGGGGATCTGGAATCCTGATACAAATCAGAAAATTGATTTGACGGTTACACCCAAATTAAAGACAATAAATTTGAAAAATGGCTGGAATCTAATTTCACTATCAGTTGATCCAATATGAAAAAAGATATAATCGTAATATTGATATTGCTATCCATATTTGTAGCAATTGGAATTTTGCTTGTGAGTGCTACTACGACGCCAGTTACATCAACATTCTATGGTTCTGTAAAGATCAGTGGGAGTAATGCACCCGTTGGAACTGTTATTAAGGCATATATTGCTTCTGCAGAATGTGGAAGTTTTACAGTAATAAGTGAAGGATGGTATATAATACCTGTTTTTCCAAATGATACCGACTATCCCGGTTGTGGTGAAGAAAATGATAAAGTGACGTTTACGATAAATGAAGGTGATGCAGGTACTACCGGAATATGGCATAAAGACACCCTTCTCACTCCTGGTCAGGTTTTAGATTTGGATACGAATCCACCAATAGGTTGCTCTCTTACTGCTGACTGTTCAGCATGCACTGATTGGGTTTCAGCGACAAGACCTCATGGAGCACCCGGTTCATGCACAGGAGACGGATGTGTCAGGAATAGTGGTGTAGGTCATTACGATCAAGCATGTTGTAATGGAAAGGTAAGTGGTATAATCTCTCCTTAAGTTCTAACATGAATTCAAAATTAAATGAAAAAAAGGGTCAGGGCGCATTTGAATACATAATGAATTACGGCTGGGCGATCATCATAATTCTAATAATTGGTGTATCCATGTGGTATCTGGGGGTATTCAATATTGAACCCTCTCCAGCTGCGACATTTTCCGGATTTTCAGTAATAAAGCCGATTATGACTATGGTAATATTAACTACAGGTGGAAATTTCTCAGGAATGTTCATAAACGGTGCAAGTTATGAGATAACAGTAACCGGAATAGATATAACGAATGAGGATGGGGCTAAATGTAATATAACTGCAGGAAAAGTCGCTGTTCCATCCATAAAGGAGTTTATAATAATGGGGGAGAATTGTACTGTTGCAGGACTTCACAGGGATGGTGATGCATTTGTACTAAGTGTTAGTATAAATTTCACTGGTACGATAGGAACAGCTTCTATCTCCCGTACAGAGTCAGGTAAACTTCGTGGTCTTTATGGGGCAGGTGCCTATAAGTCACCGTTTAAGACATGTGCAGAATATGGTGGACTATCTTGTGATCGCACAACCAAAGATTGCTCCCCCGGCGAGTGGAAGGATTCTTCGGACTATGGTAGTAACTGCTGTGTTGGAGCTTGCGTTACCACGACAACAACTACTACAACCACTACAACAACAACCACAACTTCAGTAACCACAACGACAATTATTGGTAGTGGTTATGTATGGATATGCAACACCCGCTATGATTGTGGTGTTGGCGACTATGTATGTCCCGCAGATTTTGGCGTGAATTGCGTACCTGTAGATTGTGACTGTACTGGTAGTTGCTGAATTTGCTCTCAATAAGTGTGATGAATTTGACTAAATTTCTGCTAATATTGAGTAGGTCTCAGGTTTATGAAATCAGACAAAATAAAAAAAGGCATTGAGCGGATGCCTGCGAGGGCACTTCTCTATGCTACTGGTCTTACAAAGGAGGAGATTGAAAAGCCCTTTATCGGTGTTGCGACAAGTTTTACAGATATAATTCCCGGGCATATAGGGATGCGGGATTTGGAGAGATTTATTGAAAAGGGAGTCCATACTGGAGGGGGAGTTCCCTTCTTTTTTGGAATTCCCGGAATATGTGACGGAATTGCGATGGGTCATGAGGGAATGCGATATTCACTTCCATCAAGGGAATTGATTGCAGACATGGTAGAAACAATTGCAATGGCTCACTCATTTGACGGACTTGTGCTTCTTACCAATTGTGACAAAATCACACCCGGAATGCTGATGGCTGCTGCAAGGGTAAATATTCCCTCAATAGTTGTAACGGCGGGACCTATGCTCTCCGGGAGATACAAAGGAAGACGGCTTTCTCTTGTTGGGGATACATTTGAGGCTATAGGTAGATTAAAGAAGGGTGAGATAACACAGGAGGAATTTGAATCATTGGAAACATGTGCATGCCCCGGTGTTGGCTCTTGCCAAGGCCTCTATACTGCGAATACAATGGCTTGCGTTTCTGAGGCAATGGGCATGTCGCTTAAGGGTTGCGCAACAGCATTGGCGGTTTCAGCAGAAAAGAGAAGGATTGCATTTAATTCCGGCAAAAAGATAGTTGAACTTGTAAAAAACGATACTGTTCCAGGAAAAATCATGACAAGGAATGCATTTGAAAATGCCATAATGGTTGACATGGCATTGGGTGGTTCTACAAATACGGCACTTCACATACCGGCGATAGCAAGGGAGGCCGGAATTAAAATTCCATTGAAATTGTTCGATGACATAAGCAGAAGAACCCCGCATATAGCAGACCTTCTTCCTGGCGGGAGGTACTTTATGGAAGACCTGGAATTTGCAGGTGGAATTCCGGCAGTATTGAATGTACTGAAAAGCAGACTGAAGGATAATCCCACAGTTACAGGGAAAACAATAAAGGAGATTGCATCTGAAGGCATTGTTTATAATGCAGATGTTATACGGCCATTGAATGATCCATTCCATAAGGAAGGCGGAATTGCAGTCTTGACAGGAAATTTAGCACCGGACGGGGCCGTTGTAAAACAAACCGCCGTAAGCCAAAGGATTATGGTCCATGAAGGTCCTGCAAGGGTTTTCAATTTAGAGGAGGATGCAAACAAGGCAATTTTAAGCGGAAAGATAAAAAGCGGAAATGTTGTTGTAATCCGCTATGAAGGTCCAAAAGGCGGGCCGGGAATGAGGGAAATGCTTGCTCCGACATCAGCAATTACAGGAATGGGGCTTGGTGAGTCAGTTGTGTTGATTACTGACGGGAGATTCTCTGGTGGAACAAGGGGTCCCTGTGTAGGCCATATAAGCCCTGAGGCAGCAGAAGGAGGGCCTATTGCGATAGTTCAGGAAAATGATATTATACAAATTGACATTCCAAACAGAAGGCTTGATATTAAAATTTCAGGGAATGAAATCCAGAAAAGACTCAAAAATTGGAAAAGGCCTGAGAAGAAATTAAGTGGTGTTTTAGGGAGATATTCAAGAATGGTTGGATCTGCTGACATGGGGGCCGTATTTGTCTGAGACAAGAAAAATTTTGCCGACCCGAAAGATTCCAAAGGAATTGGAAAAATTCGCAAAGCGAATTTTTGGAGTTGCAGCCAAAGGCTGCAACTGCCCGACAGCAAAGCTGTCGGTTGCAAGCAAAAATTTCCGTTCAGGAAATTTTTGTGCCCGAAAAACTGCAAAGCAGTTTTTGGGCCCAATTTGCTGAAAGCAAATTCGGGCCCAACAAGAAACTTATAGTTTCTGATTCGGGAGATAAAGTCCGTATTACAAAGATGACTATAATCATAAAAAAGGAAAACATTGCTCCACTGATAAAAGACCTGCAGAGGAAGTATGATGTATATGCCCCTGTAAGAAAGGGCGATCTCTATTTATTTGAAGAGATTAAAGGTAAAAAAAAGATCGAACTTGATTACAGCACGACAATTCTGCCTCCAAAGAATATTTTCTTTCCAACAAGGCATACACTTATGAATTTCAATAAAAATAGGGTGAAGATACCAAAATTCAGGAGAAGAATCCTCCTCTTTGGAATCCATCCCTATGATGCTCAGGCACTGCTGATTCTTGACGGGATATTTACAGACGACCCCCATTATTCTGAAAGAAGAAAGAATTCCATAATAGTGACAGTTAATGACAAAAGGACACCGAATGCATTCTATACGGAATTGGATCATAATTACAACAGGGCTACAGACCTTTTTCTTGAAGATACCGGAGATTTTTACATTGCAACCCCAAAAACAAAATTCGGGAGGGAAATCCTAAATTCGAAATTTTTTGAAGAGAGGAAAATAAATACAAATAATAAGGCATCAGGAAAATCAGGGAGTAAACTACTAAACCTCGGGGGAATAAAATCCTCGATAGAAAAGGGCGCAGACCGGAAAATCTGGGCAGAAATAGCCGAGAAATGCCTTGGTTGCGGAATCTGCAGTTATGTATGCCCTGTATGCCACTGCTTTGACATTGAGGACAAAATAAATCTCGACAAAGTAAGCGGGTGCAGATGCAGAATTCATGATTCATGTATGCTCTATGAATTTTCGCTTATACTTGGCAGGATTAACTTTCGTGAAAAATTGCAGGACAGGATTCACAACTGGTATCATCATAAGTTTGTAAGGGCGCCCCTTGAGCGGGGCGTCGTTGACTGCGTTGGCTGCGGGCGTTGCATTACATTCTGTCCCGCAGGGATAGATATCAAGGGGATATTGAACAGACTCCAGTCTGGAACAGGATGAAAATAATAAATCCGTATCTGCCTGAAATTGCAATTGTTGAAGGTGTCAGGAATTTGACGCAGAATACAAAACTCTTCACCCTGAAATTTCAGGATACCGATAAACAGAGAAAATTCAGTTTCATTCCTGGACAATTTGTGGAAGTCTCACTTTTTGGCTTTGGCGAGGTGCCTATAGGAATTTCATCTGATCCGGAGAACAAGAAAAATTTTCAGATATGCGTAAGGGAAAGTGGAAGTGTTACCAATGCTATTTGCAGATTGAATATAGGAGATAAGGTCGGTGTTAGAGGCCCTTATGGAAACGGATTTCCGTTAAAATTATTATCTAATAAGGATATAGTAATAACTACAGGCGGTACAGGAATATCGCCACTTAGATCGCTTATCTACCCTTTAATTAAATATAGAAATAAATTCAAAAAGATTTACTTTCTCTATGGAGCAAAGACGCCAAGTGACCTTCTTTTCAGGGATGAATTCAAAATCTGGGAGAAATACATTAATATCTGCATAACAGTTGATCAGGCAGATCCAAATTGGACGGGTGAGCTTGGCTTGGTGAGCGATCTGTGTAGACTAATAGAAATAGATGCCAATAAATCAATAGCAATAATGGTTGGTCCACCAGTGATGTACAAGGCCATGTACGCGGAACTTACAAATCTTGGAATCAGCCCCAGGAACATTTATGTTTCACTTGAGAGGCGGATGAAGTGCGGATTTGGGAAATGCCAGCATTGCACTCTCGGCACAAAATATGTCTGCAAGGACGGCCCAACATTCAGGCTTGATGAAATAATTAAAATTCCAGGTGCTATATGAACAAAAAAAGTATAAGTAAAAAAATTTTGCAAAGCAAAATTTTAATACGAAACTCTTTAGAGTTTCGTAGCTCCGAGACCTTTGGTCTCGGATTAACTCGCAATGTGGCGGAGAGGCAATGCCTCTCCGACATATCTCTGAGCCCGAATTTGCCGGAGGCAAATTGGGCCCAAAAATCGCCTTGTGATTTTTCGGGCGACAAAGTCGCTCAGCCACATACTTTGTATCGCGATAAAAAGAAAATTGCAATATTCGACCTTACAGACTGCGAAGGCTGCGAGTTGGAGTTCATTGCATTAAGAAGAAAATTAGTAGATTTACTTAAAGAGGTTGAAATAGTCAACTGGCGGCTTACCGGGGGTAGAGAGGAGCAGGGACCGTTTGACATAGCCTTTGTAGAAGGTACCCCCATGACAGATGAGGAAAGGGAAGAGTTAAATGTTATACGGGAAGAATCCAGGATTCTTATAGCACTTGGTGCATGCGCATGTCTTGCGGGGGTTCAGGGGATTATTGACCAGAAGAACAGAAAATCCGTTACAGAGAAAATCTATGGTAATGGTTATGTTTCAAAAGCAATAGATGCAAAGCCGATAGACGCTTATGTAAATGTTGATTTTTACATTCATGGCTGTCCTGTAAATCCTGATGAGATAGAAAGGTTTCTCGCATCTTTACTTTTCAATAAAATTCCAGAAAACAGAAAATACCCCGTATGCCTTGAGTGCAAGGCAAAGGGAAATCTATGTTTTCTGGTAGACAAAAAGCCATGCCTCGGACCGATTACAACCGGCGGGTGTGGTGCAATATGCACATTAAACAACAAACCCTGTGTAGGCTGTTATGGAATCCTCAAAGGGGCAAATGTCCAGTCAATGATAAATATACTAAACAAAATCTCGGGCGAAGAAGAAGCGAGGAATTTCTTATCCTTGTTCCTGAAGGATAGGATTGAAAATATAAGACTTTGAAATTACATAAAGGCTTATATTACCGCTTGGCGAAAAGGCTATATCACTCAAATTCCATTCGATGAATTTCTCTAAGATAAAGGCTAAAATCCAAACCAACTGTAGAGGATTTTGGATGATGGCAGACACTTCGTGTCTGACAGACTCGAAGTCCTTTGGACTTCGAGCTGATAGCCTTTTGGGAATACATAAAGGCTAATATCACAACTTGGCGAAAAGGCTATGAAAAGAATAATCCCGCAGTATATCGCAAAGATTGAAGGGCACGGAATAGTGAAGATAGATTTCAAAGAGCATACGGCACAACTTCAGGTCTTGGAGGGAGAACGACTTTTCGAAGGGATACTTATAGGCAGAAATTATATTGATGCCCCATTCGTAACCTCAAGGATATGTGGTGTATGTCCTACAGCCCATAATATAGCATCAATAAAGGCAATTGAGGATGTGTTTGGCGTAAGTCCCAGCGAGAAAACGGTAAATCTCAGGAAATTAATGCTATGCGGGCAGATGATACAGAGTCATGTTTTACATCTTTTTTTCCTTGCCCTGCCGGATTATGTCGGTCTTGATAGCGCTTTATTTCTTACAAAAAAAGACCCTGCAAAATTCAGGCTTGCGTTAAATTTAAAAAATCTCGGGGATGAGATTATAAGCGGAATTGGGGGGAGGGCAATACATCCTCTTACCACGACCGTCGGGGGATTTTCGAAATTACCTTCTCTCAGTGATATCAGAAAACTGAGAAATAATCTTGAATCATGCGTTGCAGATGCGAAAGAAACAATTAACCTTTTCGGAAACTTTAATTATCCTGAATTGGAAAGAAAGACAGAATACATGTCTTTGCATTCTGATGGGGAATACCCTTTGTATAATGGTCTGATAGGCTCTGACAATGGTTCCAAATTTAATCCAAAGGACTATAAGAAAGAGATAACCGAGACTGTCAGGAATGGTTCAACCGCAAAGTATGGAGAAAGGTCAAATCACGGATTTATGGTTGGAGCTCTTTCAAGGGTAAATATGCACAGGGATGAACTGAACCCACTTGCCAAAAAAGCACTAAAGGACAGTGAGATAAAATTCCCAAGTTATAATCCGTTCCACAATAATTTTGCACAGGCGATTGAGATACTGCACTTCATTGAAGAGGGAATAAAATTGATAGGTGCGATTTTGGATGGAGAAATGGAAAAAGAAGAAATTCATTATGTGGCTGAGCCCGAAGGGCTCAGACATGTGTCAGAGGCGAAGCCTCTGCCACATAAAGTAAGAGAAGGCCGCGGCATAGGTGTGATAGAGGCTCCAAGAGGAAATCTTTACCACGATTATGAAATAGGCAAGGATGGAAAAATAAAAGATTGTAACATAATAACCCCAACCGTCCAAAATCTGACAAATATAGAGGAAGACATCAGGGAGCTAATGAAAATTACGAATGACCGGAAGGAGATAAGGAAACTGGTTGAAATGCTTATCAGGGCTTATGATCCCTGCATAACATGTTCTGTGCATTAATATGAATCTGCTTCGCAGATTCATAGCTACGAAACTATGAGTTTCGTATAAACCTAAAATGTGCCTCGCAACCCCGTTAAAGATTATTAAAGTAATAAGTTCTGAAGAAGCAATCGCAGAATTCAACGGAATTTCAAAATCTATAGACATATCGCTTCTTAAGAATCTGAAATCAGGAGATTATATACTTGTCCATGAAGGGCTTGGAATCCAGAAAATGGACAAGGAATCTGCAGGAGAAATAATAATGGCATGTGAGTGCATCACTAAGCGCATGCCCTTGCCTTAAGCCTGATATCCCGCCTCTCCTCCCCTTTCTTAAACCTTCTCTTTTCCTCTTCAGTTTCTAGGATTAGCCGGGGTACTTCAATGGGCTTATTATTTTCATCCAAAGCAACCATAGTGAAAAAGCATGTATTTGTATGGGTTATCTCTCCCGTTATCAGGTCCTGGGCTGTTATCTTAATGCCCACTTCCATTGAACTGTGTCCAACATAATTTACCGACGCCTTTAGTGTTACAAGCTGGCCTATCCTTATGGGGGATTTAAAATCAACCCTGTCAACAGAGGCAGTTACACAGTAATGCCCCGCATGTTTTGAAGAGCATGCATATGCGATCTTATCTGCGAGTGACAATATGACACCACCGTGAACCAGGCCTTTTGGATTTGCATCTTCAGGCATCATCAACTGTGCCATCTCGGTGGCAGAGTCTGATACTTTTTTGGCCTTTATTTGAGTATGATCTGTCATTTTTCTATTCTAATCTAATGGAATTCAAAACTGAAAAAATTTTGCGTTGCAAAATTTTAACTCGCAATACTCCGTATTGCGATGAAAAATTAGCATACCCTTGGCACCGGATCTCCAAGAGGCATGTCAAGTATTCTTTTTCCGCCCGTCGGGGTTTCCATAATCACTCTGCCCTTATTCTCTTTTGTCGCCTCTCCGATAATCCTTGCATTTTTTCCTAATCTTGTTTTTTGGAGTATTCCAAGAACCCTGTTTGCATCAGAATCTGAAACACCTATAACAACCTTGCCTTCATTTGCCAGTGTTAATGGATCTATGCCAAGCATTTCCGATGCTGCCATTACCCCTTTTCTTATTGGTATTCTTTTTTCATCAATAAAAATTCCAACATCTGACTTCTTTGCAATCTCGTTCAGTGCTGATGCAAGCCCACCTCTCGTGGGGTCTTTCATTGCATGAATCCCATATCCTAGAATTTTGCTTATCATTGTCCAAAGCGGGGCGCAGTCTGATTTCAGTCTTGTTCCGAATTTTATTCCTTCTCTGTCAGATAGAACTGCAATTCCATGATCACCGATGCTTCCGCTGATAATTATCTTATCTCCCGGATTAAGCCCGGAATCCATTACCGGATTTTTCGCAATTCCTATACCTGCCGTATTTATAATCAGATCAAGCCCCTTATCAACAACCTTCGTATCTGCCGCAACTATTGGAACATTCGCAATCCTTGAAATTTTGCCCATTGAATTCACAATCCTGTCCAAATCAGAGAGAGGAAATCCTTCACTAATTACAAATGCCGACGAAATTGCAACAGGCCTGGCACCCATAACTGCAAGGTCATTTATAGTTCCGCACATTGAAAGCTTACCTATATTCCCGCCCGGGAAGAATAGCGGATCTACTGTATATGAATCTGTTGTAAAAACAAGATTTTTACCAGAGACCGGAATTATTGCACCATCGTCCTGCTCATCAAGGCCGGTTCCTCCATTGACACTTCTTAGAGGTAAATTTTTTGCCAATCTTGAGATCAATTCATACATTGCAATTCCGCCGCCGCCATGAATGGATTTAATCAAATTAATTCTTTCCATCTTTTCCGTATCTATACGCTATGCCGCATGCACCCTCCTTGGATACCATACACGGACCTATAGGATGCCCCGGATTACAAACATTTGCAAAAAGTCTACATTCATCCGGAGAAATTTTTCCTTTGAGGACTTCCCCGCACATACAGCCTTTATGGATTCTTGTTTTTTTTACCTTTACATCAAATCTTTTCCTTGCGTCATATCCTGAAAATTTCCCCCTTAACCTTAATCCCGAATTTGGAATTTCCGGAAAACCCCGCCATTCAACATCATAGGTTTCAAAAATTTCATTCATGGCTTTTAATGCCCTTGGATTTCCCTCATATCTGACAACGCGGGAATATTCATTCACAACCCCTCTCTCTTTCTTTTTTATCATACTCAAAAGGATAAATACCGAGAACAAAACATCCAATGGCTCAAATCCAGATATTACCTGCGGAATCCCGTATTTTTTGCTGATACCTTCATATGCCTTTGCACCGATTATTGTTGATACATGCCCCGGATTTATGAAACCGTCAATATCAACATCCTCTGATCTAAGGAGAAATTCCATCGCAGGCGGGATAAGTCTATGACATGAAAGAATTGAAAAATTTTCAGGTGCATCATTAATTCCAATTGCACTTGTAGGTGCGGTAGTCTCAAAGCCGATTGCTATATGAACAATTTCTTTTTCAGGGTTCTTCCTCGCTATCTCAACAGAATCCGTTATTGAATAGACAACCCTCACATCGCCACCATTCGCTTTTGCATCTGCAAGAGAACCATTACTACCGGGAACATTCAGCATATCACCGAATGTAGTTATTGTAATCTCTTTTTCTGCAAGAAAAACTGCCTCATCTATCTCCCTCTGCGTTGTGACACAGACAGGACATCCCGGACCAGAGATTAATCCTATATTTTCCGGAAGAAGCGAGCGTATACCATATCTGGTTATTGTATCCTCATGGGTTCCGCAGACGTGCATGATTTTGATTTCTCCAAGATCTTTTGAAATTGAATTTATCTTTTTTGATATAATCCCTGCAATTTCCTTATTTCTGAAATTACTATGCATTTTTCAGAATCCTCTTCATATCCCTGAGGGTTTCAATTGCCTCGTTTTTATCCATCTTCTGGATTGCATAACCCGTATGGACTATTACATAATCCCCGGTTTTTGCATCAACAAGGTCTATCCTTATGCTCCTTTTTATACCGCCAAAGTCTGCTATGGCTTCATTCCCCCCTATTTCCAAAATTTTTGCAGGTATTGCTAAACACATTTTTGCTATTTGTGAGGATCCCTATAATATTAAGGAGGGTATGGTAAATATGGTGCAGATTTGCAGAATAAAAATCTCCGGAATCGTGCAGGGCGTGGGATTCAGACCATTTGTCTTTCGCACTGCAAGAAATTTGGGGCTTCGGGGATATGTAAGAAATCTCGGAGATGCCGGCGTTGAAATAGTAATGGAAGGTGAAAAGGCAGATAGCAAAAAATTTTTAGAAATATTAAAAAAGAAAAAACCAGAAAATTCGAGGATATACGGGATTGATGTAAATTTTGAAGAACTAGATGGGGAATTTGATGAATTTAAGATAATTGAAAGCGGGGGCACGGGGCTTGGCGGTGTGGTGCCTCCCGATGTCTCCCTCTGCGGCACTTGTGCTGAAGAAATCATTGATAAAAGGAACAGAAGGTATCTATA
>JAKFXM010000069.1 GCA_021731385.1 Methanobacteriota archaeon | reverse complement strand
TTCCAACTTTATTTTTTCATCATCGAGAATTTTTTCCGTAATTTCATCTATCCCTGTTTCATAGCCTACAAGCGGAAGTTTCTCTACAATAATGCCCTGACTTATGTACTCACTCAATGCCTTGTTAAAAATAAATCCCTGATATGCGTGGACAAACATCCATCTTAACTTCTTTGGCAGTTTTCTCAGGGCGCCAATAAAGTCTGTCGGTTTTTTTACAAGATGATTGAGCATTGCTGATTCATAGGATAGATGCCTGGGAAGGATTCTTAATCCTTCCTTAAAATCATTGGTTTTCTCAATAAATTCCCTTGCTTTTCTTGTTTCTTCATTCTCTTCTTCAAATTTTTTTGCAAGATAAATCATTACTGCATTCCTGAAATCGCCCTTCAAAATTTCCTTTCCTACAAGATGCGTTATCGGCCTTGTCGTGCCGAACCTCTGGACACCGAAAAAATTTGGAACACCGGATATAAGTTCTCCCATTATGGCTTTAACCCTCACCTCAAGAATATCTTTGTCAAGCTCCAACCCCCTGATTGTTATCTCAAATCTGTTCCCCCATAGGTTACCGAGATTTATACCCTCGTCCCTGTATTCAAAATTTCCAATGCTTATGTCATTTATATTAACCTTTTCAAGATTCTCTGAAGAAACATTCCAGACAGAAACTCTTTGCGTTGTTAATGCCCTCTTATCCTTTGTCCCGGCAAATCCAAATCTCTTCTGGCTTATACCCAATCTTTTTGATATCTCCTTTATTGCCAGCATTGTATCCCAGTTTTTCTTCTGTATGGTAAAGTGCAGATATTCCCCCAAGATCCTATCTTTTGCCTCCTTACCGAGTTTTCCTAACTCAAGGACATTTCCTTCAGGATTAATCTCTTCAACTATAAAATCCTCAGGAATCTGCTTTATTCTTCCATTAATTCCATCTGTTTTTGACTTGTAAACCTCAATTCCAACGAATCTTTCAAGTTCCGGTGGTTTTATTTCGCTCATATTAAATATTTAGTAATGACGAATTTAATCCATCTCCAGAAACAGGTCTCGGATTACGATAAGAAATTCAACTGGGACAAGGACAGGGGAAGCCATATAGCCCTGCACATGTCTGAAGAATTGGGGGAAATCTCAAGGAGAATTCTACGCTTTGAGGGCTACAAGACTGAAGAATTTGACAAAAAAGAACTTGCGGAGGAATTAACAGATTTACTTTATCTGACATTAAAACTCGCAAATAAATTTGAGATAAATCTTGACAGTGAATTGGAGGATATGTGGAAAAGGTACGAGAAAAAAACAAGCAGAAAATGAGCAGATTTCTGTATATATCCGAGGCTATTGTAGACAGGATAATCCCTTACATACTCATCTTATTGCTTCTTATAATACTTGGAGAGATATTCTATCCGGCTAAATTTGAGCGATACGATTTCTTAATCAATATATTCGATCTCTTTATTGTATTTGTTTTTGCATTGGATTTGTCATTTAAATACAGAAGGATGAAAATGCTGCATCAACACGGGTTTATACGGAAATACTGGATTGATATTATGGCCGTGTTTCCATTTTATCTTGTATTCAGGATAGTCGAGGAAGGGGCTATAATAACGAGATTTACAGAGAGCGAGAAAATGGAGTTGTTAGTCAGGGATGCAATAAAACTTGAAAGGGAAGGAACGGAGTTGATATCAAAGATAGAAAAATCAGGGAATATCAGCAGAACAGGGCTGATTAACAGGTTATTCAAACCTGCCTTGCGAATTCCAAGATTCCTGAAGGTTATCCACTTCTTTGAAAAACCTGTAAATATTACAAATAATAAACAACAGTAATCTATGCTGTACAAAATATAAGATGAAAGATAATAGTATAAAATTCATATTGTTAATTCTATTCTTTGTATCACTTAGCTTTGCTGTTGGATTCCTTTCTGGTTCTTTCTTATCTTACAAAAATTGCCTGATAAAGTATGAATATGAACGTAGATGGGGTGAGGACATCCCCCTTAACTTTTATGTTCTTGAAAGGTCATTGAAACATGTATTTGAATATCCGACGACATATCCGGGATCTTATACACTTTTATATCCTATAGAGATTGTTGATCATGCGCTTTTTACTGATAATTATTTCTATCTTGCACTTAGGAATAATAAAGAAACAAAAATTAAGATTTTGGCGAATAGTGTAAATGTCGAAATAAGAGGAAGTGGGAAATGTGAGAGTGATACTTTGGATAATATAGAAATAAGCCCCAATGAGAGAATATTAATACATTTAAAGTGTGATAGCAGGTATGGAGGTTTCGAGGCAGGGAAAAATTATATGGCGCATTTGAATAGTACTTTCATAAATTTGTCATCAGGGGATAAGATAGAGGGTTATGCCTCTCTTTGGGGAGCTATTGAGAAAAAAATAAACCGTTGATAAATCATAAAAAATGGCAGAAAGACTTGACCCATGGGGCTCCGGTAGGATTGAGGACTATGAAAATCTCTTCAGGGAATTTGGAATAAACTCATTTGAAAAATTCAGAAATAAATTTCAGGAAAATCGTTACATCAGGCGCGGAATAATCTTTGGACACAGGGATTTCTCCAGGATAATGAATTCCATTGAGAACAAAAAACCGTTTGTAATGATGACTGGTTTGATGCCCTCCGGGAAATTCCATTTCGGGCACAAGATGGTTGCGGACCAGATTGTATTCTATCAGAAATTAGGCGCTGAAATATTCATCTGCAGTGCAGACCTTGAGGCATATCTTATGCGGGGAATTTCTTTTGAGACTGCAAAAGAAATTACGATTGACGAATATCTGACAAATTATCTTGCACTTGGTCTGGAAAATAAGAACTTGAATTTCTGGTTCCAGAGCAACTACAAGGTTCCTTACTACAGGTTAAGGGATATGCTTTCCAAAAAGGTAACATTCAACGAACTTTCAGGGATTTATGGCGAACTCACGACAGGAAAGATATTTTCTTCAATAACACAGGCAGCAGACATACTACATCCGCAACTTAGGGAATTTGGAGGTTCTCGCCCGGTGGTTGTCCCTGTTGGTGCGGACCAGGACCCCCATATACGGCTTACAAGGGATTTGGCAGCAAGATTCCAGAGTGAATTTAAATTTATTGCACCATCGTCAACCTATCACAAATTCATGGAGGGTCTTCAGGGCGGAAAGATGTCATCCTCTGATTCAAATTCCTATATTGCCTTAACAGAAAACCCGGAGGATGCAAGGAAGAAGATAATGAATGCGAAGACCGGCGGAAGGGCAACAGTTGCAGAGCAGAAGGAAAAGGGCGGAATCCCTGAGGAATGCACAGTCTATGACTTCTTTTTGTATCATCTGGTTGATGATGATAATGATCTTATGCGAATCTATGGGGACTGCAAAGGTGGAAAACAGGTCTGCGGGGAATGCAAAAAGATTTGTGCGGATATGATTGCGAAATTTTTGGAAGAGCATCAGAAGAAGAGGGAAAAGGTTGGGGGGGTTGTTGAAAGTGTGTTGGCAAACTGAGATGATGAAAATGAAAGAATCCCAAACTATCGAATTCAAGAAATCCCTTGCAGAGAGAAAAGAAATCCTCGAAACGATTTCAGCATTTGCAAATTCCAAGGGAGGGAAGATTTTCGTCGGAGTAGAAGAGAATAGGGATGGCTCTGTGAAGAAAGTAACCGGAATTAAAATCAGAGGAAAAGAGATCGAAAACCTCGGAAATGAGATCAGGCAGAATACTGATCCTGTGATTTATCCTTCCATTGAGATAAAGGAGATCGAGGGAAAATCCGTTCTTGTTGTTGAGGTAAGTGAGTCCCCACTTAAACCCGTATTTGCTAAAATAAACAAAACTCCGGTGGCATTCAAGAGGGTCGGGAAGACCAACCAGAAGATTGATGCGAATGAGTTGAGGCAGATTCTTTCGGAAGGTAAAGAGTTCCTGTGGGATTCGCAGGTATGTGAAGAAGCGAAGTTGGAGGATATTGATGAAAGGAAAGTAGGATGGTTTCTGAAGGAAGCACGAAAACAGAGGGGATTAAAAATCCCCGGTGATGCTCATATCGAAGAGGTATTGATGAGATTAAAGCTGCTCCGAAAGGGGAAACTGACTAATGCTGCTGTTCTACTCTTCGGTAAAGAGCTGGTGTTTTTGCAGTCAGAGGTGAAATGTATCAGATTTTCTGGAAACGAACCCGTTAAACCCTACATAGACTTCCAGACACTGGAGGGAAATGTTTTTGATCTGATCGATAATGCAAGGGATTTTGTTCTGCGAAATATAAAGAAGGCGATATGGTTGGTTCCCGAGAAGGTTCAGAGGGAAGAGAAATATGAATACCCGCCAGATGCGATAAGAGAGGCTATTGTAAATGCTGTCGCACACAGAGATTATAGGTCGCCATCCAAGGTGCAGGTGAGGATCTTCGATAACAGAATTGAAATCTGGAGCCCAGGAACGCTACCCAAAGAAATAGGCATAGAGGATTTGAAAAAGGAACACAACTCAATTCCAAGAAATCCTCTGTTATTCAAACAACTCTTCTGGGTGAAGTATGTTGAAGATGTTGGTAGTGGAACATTGGACATGATAGGGCAATGCAGGGAGTGGAATATACCTGAACCTGAATTTGAGCATATCACCGGTTCTTTTGCTGTCATTTTTAAACTACCTCCGGTATTGGAGGATCTACATAGGCTGGGGCTTAACGAAAGGCAGATAAAGGCAATAAATTATGTTATAAAACAAGGTTCTATCACAAATAGAGAATATACCTCCTTAAATAATATTTCAAGAAAGATGGCAACAATAGATCTGACCGAATTGGTTGAAAGAGGATTATTGATAAGGGTCGGTGAAGGAAAAAGGGGTTTAAAGTACATTTTATCAGGATTACGCAAAGATTACGCAAAAGATTACGCAAAAAATGAATAAAATCAAATCCCATGAATGGGTTAAGGTGATTGAAAAGAGTGATTGAGAAATGACAACTAAAAACACGAGAGAAAGACATAAATCAAAGGGGGTTACTATATTCACAGAAGAGTATGAATTGTTGAATGGATCAGAAAAACGCTTAGTCCAACAGGTAGGTGATGGCTCTATCATAAAGAGATTTGACAAAACACCTTTACCACAAAAACCCATAGATGTTGTATGCCCCCATTTTCTTGAACTAAAGTGGGCTTATGGTTGTCCATTTGATTGTGCTTGGTGTTATCTTAAGGGTACTTTCAGATTTCTACCTACAAAAACACAACCAGTCATTAAAGATCGTGAAAAAGTCAGATTGCATGTTGAATCATTTCTTGACATAGTTCACCCTAAGGAAGTCCTTAATACGGGAGAAATAGCAGATTCATTAATGTCCGAGAAGAAAGATGATTCATTCTCAAAATTCATTATTCCTTTGTTTGAGAGACAGAAAAGGCACAAGGTTTTATTTCTAACGAAGTCAAATTGGGTGGAAAACTTTCTGGAAATTGAGAAACATGACTCAGTGGTAATGAGTTTTACTCTGAATGCCGATGAAGTTGCTAAACGATGGGAGAAAGGAGCACCATCTGTCGCTGATAGAATCGAGGCTGCAAGAAAAGTTAGTAAAGCGGGATATCAAACAAGAATACGAATTGATCCAATGGTTCCGATTGAGGATTGGGAAAAACATTATATCCAACTAATAGATGATGTCTTCGATAATTTTACCCCCGAACGAATTACGGTGGGGTCATTGAGAGGATTACAAAGCACGATAAACGGATCTGAAAACAAAACATGGGTGGAATATCTATCGGAATGGTCAAATTGGGGGAGGAAGATAGAATTCGATAAACGCTACACTATGTACTCAATGATAATAAATTATCTAGAGAATAAATACAATTACAAAAAAGTTGCATTATGTAAAGAGACAAAAGAGATGTGGGAGAAGTTGGATATGGATTATAAAAAAATTAGATGTAATTGTGTGTGGTGATCAAAAATGCCATTGCCAGATGACTCACCAGAAAAATGGGTATACAAGGAACACACGAGAGTTAAACATGAGATATTGAGTAAATATCTTAGTGGATGGATTAGGATACTTGGGAGAAACCATTCTCGTGTATGTTATTTTGATTGTTTTGCTGGTAAAGGGGAATATGAAGATGGATCGAAAGGATCACCATTAGTAGCGATAGAAACTGCAAGTAGATTGAAAAAGCAGTTCCCATATCTCAACGAAATTGTCTGCGATTTTATCGAAAAAAATGAAAACAACTTTATGGATCTTGAAAGAGTTATTAATATTGAGACTAAGACACACCCAGAAAAATACAATGATGTAAAGGTTATACTACACAATAATAATTTTGCTGATATAGCATCTAAAATTGTAAATAAGGTTGGTGATCGTTTGGCCCCTTCATTCTTTTTTATTGATCCTTTTGGTTTTAGTGGTGTTCCATTTGAAATAGTAAAAAACATTCTTTCGATTAAAAGGACAGAGGTGTTTATCACTTTTATGGTTCGTGATGTTAATAGGTTCTTAGATAGTTCAAGACATCAAATCAATATAGCAGATTTGTATGGTATAGAAAACGTCCAAGAAACAAGTAAATTGAAATATCCAAACTTATCAAGAGAGGAGGCCTTATTAAGGTTGTATAGAGACAGACTCCATGAAGATGCAAATGTGAGATATATATTCCCCTTCAAAGTGTGTGCTGATGAAAGATTGCAAACAACTTATTATCTCATCCACGCAACAAATCATCCCAAGGGATGTAAATTAATGAAAGAGATAATGTGTAAGACAGGAACTGAAGGTAGGTTTGGATATTTTGGACCTGCTGAAGGGCAATTGACACTAGAATTGTATGATAAATCGGGCCTTAAAAACTTTCTATTGAAACGTTTTGCGAGCAGGAGGCTATCTTTTGAGGATATAATAAATGAAACACTCATGGACACCTATTTTATTGAAAAGGACTATAGAACTGTTTTAAGAGAGTTAGAAAAAGGGGGGTATATCTCAATCGGAGGCAAAGGTCCTCGAGGTGGTTTACCACTTACGGCGGAAATTACATTTCCCCCGAGAGATAATTGATGAGTTAAAATCGAAAAATTTCCCACCAAACCCACCACAATGAAAGAATCCCAGACCATTGAATTTGAGAAATCATTAATAAAAACACCAAGGTGAAGAATTAATCGAAAATGGCAACTGCTAATAGTATCAAGGAACTCGAATACATGGGTTATCTTATCAGGATAAGAGAACTGATCGAGGAAATTGAGCGAACATCAGCAAATAGTTCCCCATCCAGCATAGCCATTCTTTCATTCCCCCGGGAACATCTCTCAATTCAAAAGCCTGATGGCGATTTCCTTACAGCAAGGGAAATAATAAGTCTGTTAAAGAAAGGAATTGACAAACATGAATCTAAAAATGGATCCAGACAATGCATTAATTGTGTTTCAGGGAAAGAAAATTAGAAGAACATGGCACGATGATGAATGGTATTTTTCCGTGGTGGATGTTGTTGCTGTTTTAACGGACAGTACTGATGCAAAAGATTACTGGTACCGGTTGAAACAGAGAGAGCAGGAATCAAGCGGAATTGAGTTATCGACATTTTGTCGACAACTGAAACTACAAGCCCCAGACGGCAAATATTATCGTACAGACTGCGCAAACACAGAATCCATGCTCAGGATAATCCAATCAAGAACTGAAGAGAAAAACAGGGAGGAAAGTTGTAAGCACTGATAATTATCTGGAAATTACAGGAAAGGCAAAAAATCAAGAAGATTTTGCTTCCCGAAAAATTCCCAAGGAATTTTTGGGCCCGAAAAACTGCAAAGCAGTTTTTGGGCCCAATTGGGCAGAGCCCAATTCGGGCCCATTGAGCCAGAGGCTCAATCGGGTAGCAAAATCTTAACTGCTCTGTAATTGAAATTACATAGCATCAAGAAAGCTATCGAATTCATGAATAGAATTACTAGGGAAGCAGTGTTATTTTACAGTTTTTAAAGGTTAAAGTCCTATAATTTAAGACATTTTAAAATGGAGGGTAAGGAAAAGGTAAAGAAGAATTTGCCCGAAGGGCATAATGCAGGTAAAGGTTCATCAAAGCAGAAAGTTAATCCTAAAGAAGAAAGAACCGAGGATGCAAAGGGTTTAGAAGGTTCAGATTTCAGGCATCTTGTCCGTGTGTGTGGTGTAGTTCTGGACGGTAAAAAAGATATAAGGCGTGCATTGACGCGCATAAAGGGTATAGGTTACCAGACTTCAAAGTCCGTTATAAATATTTTAAAAATAAATCCAGAAACAAAACTTGGAAATCTTGATGAAAAACAGATTGAAAAGATTGAGGACACAATAAAAAATCTTGGTAGATATATACCCCCGTGGATGGTGAATCGCAGGAACGATAGGTTCACAAGTAATAATTTTCATCTAACAGTAGTAGATTTGGATTTGGCATTGAGAGAGGATATAAATCTCCAAAAAAAACTCAAATCTTATAGGGGAATAAGGCACAGTCTAGGCCTGCCGGTTCGTGGTCAGAGGACAAGGACATCGTTTAGGCATGGACCTGCTGTTGGAGTGAGCAGAAGGAAGGAAGGTCCGGCTGCTGCCAAATCAGATAAAAAGGGGGGCGGTGAGAAATAATGGGGGATCCAAAGAAACAAAGAAGAAAGTACAAAAGACCACAGCATCTCTGGAAGACGGAAAGAATAACTGAGGAGAGTGAACTCTTCAAAAAATATGGTTTGAAGAATAAGATGGAGATATGGAGAGCAAAATCCACAGTCGGTAGGTTTAGAAAACAGGCAAGGGTATTACTTGGTTCTAGTGGAGAAGAGGCTGAGAAAGAGAAGAACGAACTTGTAGCCAAGTTAAACAGATTGGGTGTCCTAAAAACGAAATCTGTCGAGGATATATTGGCCCTTTCAGTGAGTGATTTGCTCGAACGCAGGTTGCAGACGATGGTCTACAGAAAAGGTCTTGTCAGTACAATAAGGCAGGCAAGGCAGTTTATTGTTCATGGTCATGTTATTGTCGGAAAAAATATAATAGATGCCCCGAGGTATCATGTTCTTAAAACTGAAGAGGAACAGATAGGAGTTAGAGAGGGAATGCAGGTGATTAATCTTGAAGAAGGAAAAGAAATCCGAGAACCAGCAAAAGGATAATGATTCTGGCGTGAAGACAGAAGGACCTGTTGGAAAGGATGTAAACAAAGAAGTTGAAGGGAAGATTGAGTCCGGGATAGATAAAGGGTCGGCAGAGGATTCTGCAGAAAGGGCTCAAGAAACCCCGGATACCCAAACTCCAAAGAAAAAAAGGGATGGTGGGCTTTGGGGAATACTGCATATATATTCATCAAAAAATAACACAATCCTGCATGTTACAGATATTACCGGCGCTGAGACCATAAGTATAAAATCAGGTGGTCAGATGGTAAAATCCCAGAGAGAGGAAGCCTCGCCATATGCGGCTATGCAGGCCGCAATGAGAATATCCGAGGGGATAAGGGACAAGGGGATAAACGGCGTTCATATAAAGGTAAGAGCAAAGGGAGGACATAACGGCCCTAGATATCCTGGGAAGGGTGCCCAGGCAGCAATACGTGCCATCTCAAGGACCGGGATACAGATAGGCAGGATAGAGGATGTAACACCAATTCCCCATGGCGGATGCAGACCAAAGGGGGGGAAAAGAGGTAGGAGGGTATAACCGAATCATATTCAAATTGAAACTAAAAATAATAAAACAAGCGGATGATAGGGTAGAATTCAATATATCTGGTATAGATATCAATTTAGCAAACGCTCTTCGAAGGACAACTATTACAGAGATTCCCGTAATGGCAATAGAAAAGGTAACTTTCTATGACAATTCATCAATACTAAACGATGAGATATTGGCACATAGGCTCGGATTAATCCCCTTGAAAACAGATTTGAAGACGTATAATCTGCTTTCAGAATGTAATTGCAAGGGAGATGGGTGCTCAAGATGCACAGTTACTCTTACCCTTGATGTTTCAGGACCTGTAGCAGTTTATAGCAAGGATTTGAAATCAACAGACCCGGAAATAACTCCTGTACACGACAGTATCCCCATAGTAAAATTGACAGAAGGGCAAAAGGTAAAATTGGAGGCCATTGCACAACTTGGGATAGGAAGCGAACATATAAAATGGCAGGGTGGCATCGCATCTTATGAAATAAAGGACAACAAGTCATTTGACTTTTTTGTGGAATCGTATGGGCAATTAAGCGTATATGAATTAATTTCAAAGGCGTTTGATGTATTTGGTAATATGATAGATGAATTAAAATCCGAGTTAAAATCTTGAATATAAATGCGGGGGTACCCAAGTCTGGCCAAACATAGATGTCTTTTTGATTCATCTCTCTCGTCGACCAAGTTCACTGCATATAAGGCGTCATGGGCTAAAGGGGCACGGTTGAGGTCAAAGTGGCAAATGCCGTGTGGCGTAGGCCTGCGCGGGTTCGAAGCCCGTCCCCCGCAAATCGTTGGGTTTGATTAAAATGCCAAGAACCGTAGAATTTGAGGATCCAAATAGGATCAAATTAGTAAAGGAGCTTAAGCAGGCAGCAAAAAAGGAAGATGCAGGTATATGGAAAAGACTGGCTGGAGAATTGGATAGGGGAAGGCAAAATAGAAGAAACGTGAATATATGGAGGATAAACAAGCATACAACTGATGGGGAGACTATCGTTGTTCCCGGAAAGATTCTCGGCTCCGGAAATCTTAGTCATAAACTGAATATTGCAGCATTCAAATTCACGGAAGGTGCAAGGCATAAAATAGAGAAATCTGGAAGCAAAATTCTTTCAATGTCTGAACTAATAAAGAAAAATCCGCATGGTTCAAATGTGAGAATAATTGGATAAAATGATAATAGATGCAAATGGTCATATCCTCGGCAGGCTCTCGGCATTTGTTGCGAAAAGGGCATTGTTAGGGGATAATGTAATAGTGGTAAATGCTGAAAAGGCAGTAATCTCCGGAAGGAAGGAGATTGTAATCCAGAAAGAACTTGAAAAACTTGAAATAAGAAACAAGGGGAATTACACAAGGGGTCCATTCCACCAGAAAAGGCCGGACAAATTTTTAAGAAGATCAATCCGCGGGATGCTCCCATGGAACAAAGATAGGGGCAGAGAAGCATTCAAGAGAGTAATGGTCTATATTGGTATTCCGGAGGGGGAAATTCAGAAGAATCATAATATTAACCTGAAAAAAACAAAGATAGAAAATCTTGAAAATATTAAAAAGAGTGTGGGAAGATACATTACCGTTGAAGAGGTTTGTAGATCCATAGGAGGTAGATGGTAAATGGAAGAAAAATTGGTTCATTCCTCGGGAAAGAGAAAAATGTCCATTGCAAGAGCAACAATAAAGGATGGACGGGGTATAGTAAGGATAAATTCTGTTCCCCTGGGGATTTACAGACCAGAAATTTCAAGGTCAAAGATTAATGAGTCCCTAATACTTGCCTCTGACTATGTGGACATTTCCAAATTAGACATAGATGTTAATGTGCATGGCGGTGGCGTTATTGGCCAGTCCGATGCAGTAAGGTCTGCAATAGCTCGCGGTCTGGTTGACTGGACAAAAAACGACAGCCTGTATACCACCTACATTAACTACGATAGAACGATGATAGCCGGGGACCACAGGCTAACAGAAACCCATAAGCCGAGCCAGAGCAGCAAGGGACCAAGACATAAGAGGCAGAAATCATACAGATAAAAAAAATGATTATACCAATAAGATGCTTTACCTGCGGCAAGCCGATAGCGCAGGACTGGGACGAATACAGTAAACAGGTGTCAAACGGAGAATCCCCAAAGAAGATTCTGGATTCACTTGACTATAGGAGATATTGTTGCAGGAGAATGTTTTTGTCACACTCCGAAATTATAGACGAAATAATGAGATTTAAGAAATTCTAAAAATGGATTACATGAAACATGCGTTAATCAAAATTAGGGTTGAATTAATTAAAGGGAAGACAGGGTTGATAAGGGCAGAAACCGTAGGTGTCTGCCCTTATTGAGATCAAGAAATTCTAAGAATGGATTATACGAAATTCGAAAAGGTAGTAGAATTAGGGTTGATAAGGGCACGAAGTGCCCTTATTGAGATCAAGAAATTCTAAGAATGGATTATACGAAATTCGAAAAAGCCAGACTTATTGGCGCCAGGGCTCTACAGATAAAAATGGGTGCGCCGATACTCATAAAGCTTCCAAAGGGCGTAGAAAGCCCGCTTGATATAGCAAAACTAGAGTTTAAAAAAGATGTTTTGCCGATAACAGTCAAAAGACATGAAATGGCTGGGAAATTGGGTATATAGGGATAATTAATCACACAAAATGTCTGATGAAATAGAGGGGATCTTAATATCTGACGAAGAACTTTTGGTCCCATTGGACACCTATCTCTCAAATGGTGTTCATGTAGGGCTTAAGTACAGGACAGTAGATATGCGGGAATTTATCTACAAGGTTAGGACAGACAAACTCTGTGTCTTTGATGTAAAGAAGATAAATGACAGGATTAAAACCGCGGCGGAATTCCTGTCAAGATATGACCCAAAGGATATCCTTCTTGTCTCAAACAGGGTCTATGGCAGACAGCCGATAAAGAAATTTGCGGAATATACCGGAGCTAGAGCAGTTATAAACCGCTTTGTTTCAGGAACACTGACAAATCCAAATATAGAATCTTATGTTGAGCCGAAGCTCATAGTAATAACAGATCCTACATCAGATCAACAGGCAATAAAGGAGGCCTCTCTTGTCGGAATTCCTATCCTTGCAATATGCGACACAAACACAAGAATAAGGAATATTGATCTTGTGATACCATCAAACAACAAGGGAAAGAACTCTCTTGCATTGATATACTGGATACTAACAAAAGAAATTCTTAAAAAGAGGGGAATTGAATTTAACTCTCCGCTGGAAGAATTCATCTCAAAGATGGAACCACAGCCCTATCTTCTTGAGTTACAGCAACAGCAGAGGCGTAGGGGACAAAGCAGGAGAAGGATAATAAGGAGGAGGTAATCACATCCTATAGTATTCCGCCTTATTTCCTAATTCTTCCTCTATCTCAACCTTCTGAAAGGTTGATGCAAAAATTGCAAAGCAATTTTTGACAGCCTTAGATTCTTTGAATCTAAGGATCATCACCACTTACTAACCTATTGCTTCGCAATAGGTTATATTGCATTATGAAGTACTGTATATTGCCTTATCTCCAAGCCCTTCCTCTATTCTCAGCAACTGGTTATATTTGGCAGTTCTTTCACCCCTATCAGGCCCTCCAAATTTGCTTTGTCCGCAGCCTAAACCTACAACCATGTCTGCAATGAACGTATCCTCTGTTTCTCCAGATCTATGAGATATAATTTGCGCTATTTTATTCTTTTTGGCAAGATTTACAACATCCATAGTTTCAGAAACAGTTCCAATCTGATTCAATTTTATGAGTATTGCATTTATTGCCTTTAACTCTATCGCCTTTTGGAGCCTTTTTATATTTGTAACTGTCAAATCATCACCCACTATCTGTATCTTATCGCCCAATCTTTTATTCAATAATTGCCAACCACTCCAGTCATCCTCAGCCAGTCCGTCCTCAATTGAACTGATTGGAAATTTCTGAACCATATTTTCATAAAATTCTACCATTCCGCCGGAGTCAAGAATTTTACCCTCCTTTTTCAGGTTGTATTTTCCACTCTCATATACCTCTGATGCAGCAGGATCTAGTGTTATAAAAACCTCTTTCCCCAGATTGTAACCTGCATCCTCAATAGCATTGATAAATAATTCACAGGGCTCATTGTTCGATTTTAAATTAGGGCCATAGGCACCCTCAAAACCAACATTTATGCTATATCCCTTTGATTTTAAAATCTTTCCAAGCGAATAAAAGATTTCTGTTCCACATCTTAATGCCTCTCTAAAATTCTTTAATACCTTTGGCATAGGCATTATCATAAATTCCTGCAGATCAGTTGAGTTGTCTGCATGTTTCCCACCCTCTATAAGAACCATCATAGGTGCAGGCAGAATAAATTTTTTGTTTTCAGATAACTGACCTATTCTTTCATATAGCGGTATGCCTTCTTCAAGTGCAGAAGCCCTGCAGACAGCCATGCTAACCCCAAGAATGGCATTTGCTCCAAGTTTTGATTTATTCTCTGTTCCATCCAAGTTTATCACTTTCTCGTCTATATCTCTCTGATTACTGCAATCTAATCCAATTATTTCTTTTGAGATATATTTGTTTATATTATCGACAGCCCCCTGTACGCCCTTTCCCAGAAACCTCTTCCCGCCATCGCGCAATTCAAGGGCTTCATGAATTCCGGTGCTTGCTCCAGAAGGAACCATTGCCCTTGAAATTCCTGACTTGGTTTTTATTTCAACCTCAACAGTGGGAATCCCTCTTGAATCTAGAACCTCCCTTGCCTTTAAAGAAAGAATTTTATATTCCATATATTATCTTAGATTTCCAAATAATAATTACCCCTCGCAGGGTCACCTTGGAAGAGAAATGAAATGATTCTTGATCAATGAGTCTGGGGGTTAGTGAGGGGGTACATCGTTTTTGTGTATTATCGCCGCAATAATCACAATTCTATTCTTTTGAAAATATTTTTATCGTAATACGAAGTATTACGAGTTAATATGATTTTGCAAAGCAAAATCATAGCTTTGACACCTTTGGTGTCAAATAATC
>JAKFXM010000129.1 GCA_021731385.1 Methanobacteriota archaeon | reverse complement strand
ATAATACGATTTTGAATTAAAACAACCTTCTGGGAGGTTGATGCATAGCCTTTTAACAACCCGAAATTCCTTTCAGGAATTTTGGGCAAGAAAAATTCGCTATGCGAATTTTTGTGCCCAATGAGACTGAAATTCTCATTCGGGTCCAATCAGAGCCTTTGGCTCTGATTCGGACAGGCGAATTCCTCCCGAAAAATTCCTTTCAGGAATTTTTGGGCCCAAAAATCGCTTTGCGATTTTTCGGGTTCTTTTTCGCCAGCGTTTTTCTTTTTGAAAGAAAAAGGCTGGGTTAGTAATACGATTTTGAATTAAAATTTAACATTCAAATGCCCCTGAATCTGCTCCTCGATCTCTCTAAAAATTTGTAGACAGAGGCGTGTCTTGCACCCCCGACGAGCATTCCAATCGCCTCTTTTGCAGTTGCTACATCATCATAAGCCCCTATTATACCTATACTCTTGCCGTATACTGAAATAGATGTTCCTGTTATCTCCTCTATGGTCTTCCGGCCCCTTCCCCCCTCGCCAATTATTCTTCCCTTCAACCGGGTTATTTCATTCTCAGAATTTGCAATGTCTTTCAGGTTTATAACCTCAAGGGTATTATTCTCATCAAAAAGCCCAAAGGCAATCTCGGGGTTAAAGCCCCTGCCTATTGCAAGTACAGTGTCCTTTGCTATCCATTCCCCCATTGGCTCTCCTTCAACCGTTACAGAGGTACCCTCTATCTCAATTTTTGTATTTGTCTTATCCTCTATACGCTTTTTTACCCTGCCATGTTCGCCGATAAGAATAGGTATTCTCTCAAGAGGTATCTTCATGTACTGCATGGATTAAGTATAAGAATTACACTATTATTAATAATAACATGAAAGAAGCAATGCTCTACAAAAGGCTTGATGGGAATGTGAAATGTGCCCTCTGCGCCCACAGGTGCAATATAGCTGATGGCAAGAGGGGGATTTGCGGTGTGAGGGAAAACCGCAAAGGAATTCTTTACTCTCTTGTTTATGGGAAGGCGATTGCTATGAACATAGATCCGATAGAAAAGAAACCGTTTTTTCATTTTCTTCCTAAAAGTACAAGCTATTCACTGGCAACAGTCGGCTGTAATTTCAGGTGCAGGTTCTGCCAGAATGCCGACATAAGCCAGGCACCAAAGGGCGATGGCGAGATTTTTGGTCAGGATGTACCTCCTGACGAAATTGTAAATTCTGCGGAGAATTATGGGTGTAGAAGCATTGCATATACCTATACTGAACCGACAATCTTCTTTGAATATGCCTTTGATACGTCAAAGATTGCAAAAAAAGAAGGGATCTACAACATATATGTGACAAACGGCTATATGACAGAAGAAATGCTGAATACCTCAAAGGATTATATAGATGCGGCAAATGTGGATCTGAAGGGATTTACAGACAAATTCTACATAGAAATCTGCGGTGCAAGACTACAGCCGGTTCTTGATTCACTGAAGTTGATGAAAAAGCTTGGAATATGGATTGAGATTACAACGCTTGTGATTCCTACATTGAATGATTCGGCTGAGGAATTGGGGCAGATGGCTGAATTTATCAGGGATGAGTTGGGAAAGGAGACGCCGTGGCATCTGAGCAGGTTCCATCCGGACTACCTTCTGAGGAATCTTCCTTCAACCCCGGATGAAACGCTTCACAAGGGAAGGGAAATAGGGCTTGATGCGGGGCTTAGATATGTCTATATAGGCAATGTTCCGGGTGATGAGGGGGAAAACACATACTGCTATAACTGCGGTGAATTGCTTATTCGAAGATATGTATTTGATGTCCTTGAGAACAAGATTGTGAATTCCAAATGTCCGAGCTGTGGTATAACGATTGATGGTGTTTGGGATTAAAAATGGAAAAACTACTCCAAGAAGTTTTGAAGGAAATTACTCCAACAGAAGAGGAAAGAAATGAAGAAAACAAGCTTATTGATAAGATAACAAAAAAACTAAAATCATGGGGGCATAGACCAATTCTCGTCGGCTCAATGGCAAAGGGCACTGATCTGGGGGGTGAAAAAGACATAGACATATTCATCCTTTTCGATAAAAATGTGCAAAGGGAGGAACTTGAGAAAAAGGGTCTGGAGATAGGGAAGCGGCTTTTTGACGAATTCAGGATAGAATATGAGATTGACTATGCCGAACATCCCTATGTGATGGGCAGACAAGGAAGATATACGATAGAAATTGTTCCATGTTATGAAACCAGGGAATTAAGGTCTGCAGTTGACCGCACCCCGTATCACACAAGGTATGTCAAGAGAAAACTAATGCAAAATTCAGGATTAAGGGATGAAATCCGGCTGTTAAAACAGTTTATGAAAGGCATTGGCGTCTATGGTGCAGAGGCAAAAATTCAGGGGTTTTCCGGGTATCTTACAGAACTCCTTATAATAAACTATGGTTCTTTTGAGAATGTGCTTAAATCAACATCAAACTGGAAATCCGGCGAGATAATCGATCCGGAAAATTTATGGAGGGACAAGGAACCACTAAAATACTTTTTCCCGGAAGCAAAACTGATAATTGTAGACCCTGTTGATAAGGACAGGAATGCAGCAGCGGCTGTTTCAGCACAGAAACTTGCAGAATTCATTTTTTCTGCGATGGAATTTATAAAATCCCCGGATAAGGAATTCTTCTTTCCGAATGAGGAAAAACCGGCAGGCAGGCAGGAATTACTTAAGAGGATGAAATTCAGGGAAACAAGGATGATTGCAATTTCGTTCAGGCATGAGAAGATAAATCCAAACACACTTTATTCGCAACTGAGAAAGACAATGGATGCAATTTCAATGACCATAGAAGATGCGGGGTTCAGGATTCTGAAATCTGATTTCTGGACCGATGAGATTAATCGCTCCACTATGTTGTTTGACTTCGAGGTCTGGAGTCTGCCAAGGGTAAGGCACCATCCTGGGCCTCCAATAGATAAAAGCCCAAAAGAACAGCAGGAGGACTTTTTGAATAAGTATAAGAAATACAGGCCATATATAAAGAATGATAGATGGGTTGTTGACACAAAAAGGGAATTCAGAAATATTGATGAATTACTCAAGAAGATTGTAAAGGAAAAACAGGGGTTTGGCAAGGATTTAAGGAAGATAAAGAAATTTGAAATACTTGTTGACAGGAAGATACTAAAAATAAGGGATAAGGAATTTCTGAAATTTTTGGGTAGATTTCTGCCACCGGGTTGATTGCGGAATTTACCTGTAGATGATTAACCGACTTTTGACCAGTTGTTTATCGCCTCCAGTAGATCGAAATCCGCAAAAAGACCATTTGCCCACTCACTGATGCAATCCAGGAGTTCAAAGTCGGAAACAATACCATCGCAGTTCTCATCACCTTTTTTGCATTCCGGAAGCCCAAAGAATGCCGTATAACTATACGCTGAGGTATTGTAGGCATTTGCAACATATACGGACTTCTCCAGGTCACCGGTATGGTACATGTAAAGGTCCTTCAGTTGATATGGCCCGTTAATCAGACTGTCGTGGATTAGGGTACCATTAAACCTGAGTAGCATTGTATTGGTTTGGTTTTCATACAGGTAGGAGGTATTACTGGCCCATTGAATTTCATTGCCATTGCCTGTCATCAGTCTGGCGCTTATTATAACATTGCCGTTGCTTGCCACCTGCACCCCGACACCTATGATAAGGCAGTCATAGAGGATGTCATTGTTGGTATCCAAACCATTGTCGGAATAGTTTCCTGTGAGTGAAACCAGTGGCTTTGATGCGAAATCCGTATAATTGTATGCTGTCGTGTTATACACATTTTCTAAGTAGTCTGCCTGTGTTCCGTTGTTGTTCTGTAAGACTATGTATTTTAGAATGTATGGACCATCCACCATGTTGTTGTACACATCATCGCCATTGAAATTCAGGAGCATTGTCTGATTTCCGGTCTTAAGAGAGGATTCCGTACTTGCCATACTTATATTATTACTGTTTTTATCATAGAGAATTCCGGTGAGGGTGTAATTCCCCACATTGGTAACATTTAATCCAACTTCTATGATAATATCGTAACCTCCTCCGGCTTTTCAACTTTAATCTTAACACATTTCCCGTTCATCAATTCACATCCAACAACGCCGTACTCCACCCCGCAGTTTATGCCGCAGAGTCCTCCAGTCAATTCTTCCGGGGTTTGACCCTTCTCATAACAGGTGCAGTCACAGAGACTAAGTCTGCATTCCTTCTCCGGGATCGTGATACATCCTACAATCAGAATGATACCAATAATCAAAAAAACGGGCAGAATCAGTTTTTTCATTATATCACATTATTGATAGAAATATATATAAGGACTTTTCGGTTCTGATAGGGTTAAAATGAAATTTACCTACTTTACTCCTTGCCCATGAATTTCCTGAACATTGGGTTCATGTCTGCGCACAGCCTTTTTCTTTTTCTAAAAGAAAAATGCTGGCGAAAAAGAAAAATAGAATTTTATTTTCATAAATTCTGATCGAATTGAATTCCTATCGAAATTACTCCTTGCCCATGAATTTCCTGAACATTGGGTTCATGTCCGCCATCTGTTCTTTCTGTATTTCCTCATAAAGCCTGTATAGAATTCCGACTGTAAGCAGTATCCCTGTTCCCGAGCCTATTGCCCCTAAAAGATCTGCCCCGACAGCAAGAAAACCTATAGCAACAGAGCTTATTATCGTTATTTGCGGTATATACCTGTTCAGGACCTTCTCGACAACCCTTTTATCCCTTCTGAATCCCGGAATCTGCATCCCGCCCTTTTGTATCTGGTCTGCAACCTGCTCCGCTCCAAGACCGGTAGTTTCTACCCAAAACTTACCAAAGAGTATGCAGAGTGCTACAAAGATTATTGTGTAGATTATCAAATGCAGAACGACCAGTGGGTCTAAAAGTATATACAATCTATCAGGCATTACTATGCCGTAAAGATTTCCAAGGGTTGCATATGAAGCAATGGTGTGAATTATCCTCTGGAATATATTCATCTCTGCTGAAGGTGTATCCAGGTTAACACCGGCAAAACTTGTCCACATCTGGACATTTGCAAGCAATGCAGAGGCAAGTATTACCGGAATATTTGAGACATAGAAGAATTTCAGGGGATAACGGCCCCCGACACCCCGTATTCCTCCATAGGAAAGCGGGATTTCCAATCTCATTGCCTCCCCGAAAACCACAACGAGGAATACAACTATGGTTGCAATGAGGGGGAATAATAAAATTATGTCAAAATTCCCGGAAACAGTCAGTTCTATAAACCTTGGAATTATTCCTGCCAGATCACCCGTAGCGCCTCTTAGCGGATTAAAGGATGCAGTTATTATCTGCTGGGAAACACCACCGGCTATAAACAGGCCTATACCAGAGCCGATGCCCCATTTGGAAACAATCTCATCCATGTACATCAAGAGAATCGAACCAAGTGCAATCTGGAATATTGTAAATTCCACTGCAGGATGTGCCATAGAACCAAGCCGGAATCCAAATACCACTGCGCTTGCCTCAAAAAATGCGATTATTACTGTAAGAATTTTTTGAGTCCCCTGGAACAGCGCCTTACCCTCTGTTTTTGACAGGTCTATCTCTATCATCTTAGCCCCTACCAGGAGTTGCAGAACAATCGAGGCTGTAACAATGGGGCCTATACCTGTAGAAATTATTGTGCCTATGGCACTTGCAAATATCATCTGGAACTGCTGGTATGCGGGGGGAAGGCTTGTTGGTCCGACACCTACAGGATAGACAACACCCATTATGAAAAAGAGGGCCAAGACTGCCAATGTCCAACCTAATTTCTCCTTAAACGGGACATGCCTTCTTGGAAGCCTTATTTCAGGTATATACTTTATTACCGGCCTGAGAAACTCGAGATTCATTGTGTTGGATTTAATAAGTGAAATTCAATTTATAAAGAAATTCTTCTGATTTAAAACCGTAAAATATTATTCCCCTTTGACTTTTTCTTCCCGTTCAGCACATTCAACAATTCCGCCAGCACCCTTTACCTTCTCTACTGCGGATTTTGAGCATTTCTTTACAGTTACAACCATTGGGCGTGTAATTCTTCCCGAGCCGAGCAGTTTGTCGTATCCCATATCAGTGAGATTTATTATATACCTATCGTCTTCAAATTTCACAGTACCCTCTCTTACAAACCTGTCCAAATTTTCATCAATGTATCCAATGTTTATTGCATTCAACTCCTCAATCATGCAGGCAGGTCTCCTAAATCCATGCTTTCCAAAGTAATTGGGCATGTTCTTGCTTACAAATTGCCACTTCTGTTTCTTGCTTCCTGCCATTCCTACCCCGCCCCGGCTTCCTGCACCCCTGTGCTTTTGCGTATTTCCATAGCCGTGTGTTCTGCTGCCCCTCAACTTTCGCGTTTTTCTGTCTTTCTGAGCCATCCTGGGTTCATATCATCTTACTTAATAATTCATTAATCTTCTTACCTCTACATCCTAATGTGCCTCCTATGGAATAGGGTTTCTTTATACCTTTTCTCTCATAGCCTTTTTTTGGTGGCTTCAACCTCAATACAGGATTCAAATTTGGGATGTCACAAAGTTCTGAATTAAGACTCATAAATTTTTCAGAGAAATCATCTATTGATTTGTATTTTGTATTCTTTGCAATATACTCATTATCAATCCTCTTATGTCCACTGAGTCTTCCCCTCTTCTCAATAAGTTTTGCAAAAACCTCTTTATTTATCTCACCCCATGTTACATAGTCCTTTACCTTTCTGACCATTCCATTATACTGGTCCCCGTCGTCAATAATAACACAGTGATTTACCCTGGTGAGATTAAGTAGTTTCATTGTGTCCTCTATACTACCCCTTACACGGACCTTACCCCTGACCCTTACAACAGCAACTCGTTTCTTACCCGATTTTTTCTCTTTGTCCATATTTATCTATCCTGAAGATGAGGCTACTGCGGGCGCATCCAATTTTGGAACTGCTGATGCACCCGCAATAATTCTTAGATTTTTTATGTCGGCATCACGTATTTTTACCTTGTTTATATTTGCCAATGCATCAATAACTGCCTTTGCGAAATTTATACTCGTTCTTGTGTGCCCCTCAGTATGAACCCATACATCATTTAAACCGGCCAGTGATAATATCTTCCTTGCTATTCCACCGCTCGCGAGACCAATCCCTCTGGATGCGGGCATTAGTGTTACCCTAACACTTCCCGAATTCCCTACTACCTTGAAGGGCACGGTATGCGGATTGCCGCAGCCGCATTCCCAACCCCCGCAGCCCCGTTTTATCTCCCAGATATTTAATTTTGCCTTTTCTATTGCTTTTCTTATGGTTGGCCCAGCCTCTTTGCCCGTAGCCTCACCTACACCAACATAACCGTTTTTATTGCCAATAGCCATTACAACCCTAAAGCGCATTCTTCTCCCGGAGTCTGTAACCCTCTGAACCCTCCCCACATCTATTACTTCTTCATGCAGGTCCGGGAGTAATTTGTCAACTATCTCGACCTCCTTTATTGGCGTGGAAATTTCCATAATCTCATGCATTGTTTTTATCTCGTTATTTTTCACAAGTTTGCCTAATTTTGTTCTTGGCTCCCAACCGGGAATGTCCTTAACTTCATGCAATTCTTTAACTTCCACTACAATGTCCTTGTTGATACCTACTTCTGGTTTCTCTTCTTCTGGGCACATTTTCAAGAAAATTTTTCTATCTGAAAATTTTTACTGCTCTGTAATTTCAATTACAGGGCATAGATTATTAAATTATTATTTTTTGAAGGAATTTGATATTTTTTCTTTAACCCCTATAAACCTCCCCGTAATCTCCTTATTATCCCTGTAATTTGCTATATGTTCCCCCCTTATCCTGCTCTCCCCCGGGAATATAGTATCATTATGAGGAATTTCAAGTCCCGAATCCATAGCGCCTTTAATTGTGCCATATATCTTTGAGCCTTTGATGGATGGATTCAATCCCATGTCGAGTATTGCATCCTTTATACCCTTTGAAATACCCCTGAATCCGCACAATAGACCCGTTAGATAGGCTGCGGATGTATTTGATGTGCTGAATTCCCAGCCAAATTTTTTTAATTCACCTGAATGCGCAGATGTTATAATAATATCGCCATTTTCATTATACGCAATGATTTGGGCAATTATATGTTTATTTGATGGTCTGACAACAAATCTATGTCTTCCAGACTTTAGCAGTTCAAGCCTCTTCCTATAATCCGTTCTACCCTCGCGTTTCCTCCTGTACTGAACAACATACTTTGAACCCGTTGCCATTTTATTCACCCATCCCTTTTTTGGTCCTTTCTACATACTCCCTAATATGTCTTCTATTATGAAAGAGATTCCCCTTACCCTGCCTGTACAATTTTCTATATGTCGACTCACTGATGGATTTTTCATCCTTCATCTTCCTCAATTCATCCCTGATTGCCCTGATTTTTCCAATCCATGTTTTTTTCTTTGGTATTCTTGCACCAATTTTTCCGGTTTTATGACCCGGACCCCTGCGTCTGCCCTTTTTTTTCTGTTTAATCGTTTTCTTAAATCTCGCCCTACTATTACCCTTTGCAGGTTTTAATGAAATTGCCCCAGTCGAGATACAGTTTCTTATGTCATCTCTTGTTATAGCCTTTGCTACATCTTCAATCCTCTCGGGGCCCATGACTACTCTGCTGATACCGATACCCATGATATCGGCAGCAATTCGTTTTTGACTGCGTAAATTCATTTTAATTATATCTCTCCTCTTCTCGGGTTTAATATTGTGATCCTGAGTTCATTTGCCATTTTTATGATTTCATTCCTTTTGCGTCTCCCAACAGCACCTGCGATTATTGCTGCATCTATTACCGGATTTAACGCCTTTAATTCCTTATGATTATGAATAATAACGGGGTAATAACCTGATGGGTCAATCCCAATCATTGAATCGGGTTTTTTATATCCTATCTTTGGACTTTCCCCCTTACCGCGCTTTTCCTCTGCCTTCTTACTGTCTATCCCCCTTCTTCTCCGCCAGACAGCCTTTAATTTCTGAACCTTGTACATCTCCTCTCTTAGGAATTTTGGCTTTTTCTTCTTTTTTGTTGTTATAAAACCGATATTTTTTCTTTCCTCGGGAGAGAGGGATTTCCTTCCATGGAATTTTATCTTCTCTATTGCTACCTCTTTCTCGGCTGGTGGTTTTTCCTCTGCTTTTGCTGGTTTCTCCCCCATAACTTCAGGAATTGTCTTTTCCTCCCCTATCTTTTTCTTTTCAGCAGTTTTTTCTTTAATATGATTTTCCTCTGTCGGATTAACTTTCTCAGCCTTATCCCCCTGCCCCTTCTTGGGCTTCTTCTTTACATCTTTTTTTGTTCGGGATTTTGTCTTTGGCTTATCCTTAATGTCCTTACGGCTTCTCTGCTGAACCGTTTTTGACTTCTTTTCGTGCCTTTTTGCCCCCCTTTGGTCTACCATTTTTATATTAATTTTAAATTTTACACAATAGCCTTACCATCCTTTTCTACTATGTAAATACCATCCTGAAATACTCGTGGATCGCGATCCCTTATCTTCGTCGCCTGTTCTATATTTGCGGCGGTCTGTGAAACAACCTCCTTGTCCAATCCCCCTAGGTTTATATCTTGGCCCTTTATTTCGACTGTCACCCCAGAGAGTATCTCAGCCGTTCTTGGGTGTTTTTCCCCTAGGAAATTGTCAATACTTATTCTATTTCCCTGAACCTTAACAGTCATAGGGAAATGCGAGTAAACTATCTTCATTTTGTATACAATACCTTTTGTTACCCCATTTATCATATTCTGTATGTGCCCCTTGGTTGTACCTAATATCTCCTTCTCTCTCCTTCTGCTAAACTTGGAT
Organism: Methanobacteriota archaeon; assembly: GCA_021731385.1. GTDB lineage: Archaea > Altiarchaeota > Altiarchaeia > IMC4 > QMZM01 > JAKFXM01. The sequence goes on along the minus strand of JAKFXM010000129.1, from coordinate 5,961 downwards.
GACAGCAGTATTTTGCTATCTTTCTGATTTATTGCAATAGCCTTGCCTAATGAAAATTCTCTTTTTAATTCCCCCCTTTCTCCCTTTACCTTGATGACACTCCCGTCAATACTAATTTCAACACCAGACGGGATTTCAACACCCAGTTCTACACCATTTTTTCCCTTTTTCTTGTTCTGTGTCATTTTATCCGAAACTCCGTTTCGGAGCTTCGACGGCAAAGCCGTCGAATCAGCATTAATAGACATAAGCGAGTAATTTCCCACCAAGCGATTTTTCTTTGGCCTCCTTATGGGTCATTACTCCTTTTGGTGTTGTCAAGATAAGAATTCCAAAATCCCTGGAAGGCAGAAATCTCTTTTCCCATTTCTGAAATTCGCTGCATTTTACGCTGAATCTGGGTTTTATTACTCCACAGTCATTTATCTGCCTGACAAGTTTTATCCTTATACTACCCCCCCTGACACCACCGGATACTTCAAATTCTCCTATGTAACCCTCCTTCTGAAATACCCTAAATATGTCTACCAGTAACTTCGATACAGGCTTTACTGTACACTCTGAACTTCCAATGCGTTCATGATCCTTTATGCTTGATATTGCATCATTTACAGGGTCTTGCATCATTTTCTTTAAGAAATGGCATATGGCTTAGATATTGAATAGAATGTATAAAAATTATAAATCAAAGAAAACCTTATCTCTGTGGTTTCTCCTTTCTATGATGAACAAGCTCATTTAGCGATATATCATTGACCTTGATTACCTTATACCTTACACCGGAAAGATCACCCATTGATCTACCCTTTCTCCCACCAAGTCCTTCTATCAATACTTCATCATGTTCGTCTATGAATGTTATTGCCTTATTTCTGGGGCAGAACGCAGTCAATTGTCTGCCATTTTTTATCAACTGAATACGAACGCATTTTCTTATGGCGGAATTTGGCTGTTTAGCTTCAATGCCAACCTTTTCCAAGACTATTCCTCTAGCCTGTGGAGCGCCCTCTAAGGGGTCGTGTTTCTGCTTTAATCTAAGAATTCTTCTGGCGTAGTCTACCTTCTTCCATCTAAATTTCTTTCTGAAGTCTGTTAACTTTTTACCTGCAAATTCTCCTTTTCCCATTTTAAACTAAATTCTCAATATTTCTATTCCCTTAATTATATAATCTTTATCTTTATATCATCAATTCCACAATGCCTCTTGGCAAGTTTTTTGGCTATTTTTATCCTGCTTCCCTCATGACCTATGACTCTTCTACGGTCATCCCTGCCCACCCAAATAATTGCAGTCTTTTCGTTATTTACGGTTTGGATTCTGACCTCTTTGATATTAATGGGCCGGAAAAGATTTTTTATAAAATTTGGGGGATCACTTGAAAATTCCATAACCCATACACCCTTACCTATAATTTTTCTGACCTTTTCAATATTTGCGCCGCCCTTGCCGATGGCTAATCCCATCCCACCACCATCTACGAGGAAACCCATTGTATCATCTTCCTTAACACAATCTTTGACTATAGCACCGGTCAAGGTTTCAAATAGTGTTATATACCTTATTTCATCACTTCCTAATCGTATTTTTTCCATCTTGCAACCTTTTTCTTTGCGAAAGAAAAAGGTTGATCAAAAAGAACCCGAATCAGAGCCGTTGGCTCTAATTCGGGTGTCAAAAATTGCAAAGCAATTTTTGCATCAAACTTTCTTAAAGTTTGAAAGAAAAGGAATTTCCTCACAAATTGCAAATTCATGAATTAAAATTTAATGTTTATCTACCATCTTTAATATATTGCTATCACCCTGATCCAGTATCCCAAGAGCAGACACGGGGAATGGTTTCCCGCATATAGAACCAAATTCTAAACTGTTGCTCTCAGTTATATGGTAAGGCGTATTGGACAGCCCGGAATAGTAGATAATTCTTTCTTTTATGTCTCTGTGGCAGTTACTGCTAAGTATTATTAACTTAACATTACTGCTTAATAAGGTCGTTATGACCTTCTTCGATCCCATAATAACCTTACCTGTTCTTATTACCACATTTATCATATCCTTTATATCTTTCATTTGTCTTCAAACTTTCTTTTACAAATTCGGATGTCCTGATGGCAAAGCCGTCGATTGCAAATTCAATTGAAGGAATTTATTCTCATTTAGACCTCTCCTTTCCCCCCGTTTTTGATGGTAATTCTGGTTTAACGGTAAGTTCTATTGTTCCTGTTCCGATAGGAATTGGTTGTCCAATAATTATATTTTCTGCAACACCCTCCAGTGTATCAATCTCACCATATAATGCAGCGTTTAGTATGTGCTTTTCGGTTTCTTCAAATGCTGCCCTCGCAAGAACGGACTCTTTTGAACCGCTTATACCCTGCCTCCCAACAGCCTGCAATTCCCCTGAGACGGTCATTTGGTCAGCAACAAGCATTATATGCCTTATATCAACATCAAGATTTTGCTCCTTAAGGACCGTCATAGCCTCTGTAACTATTGCATTTCTTCCAGCCTCTATTCCAAGTGTTTCATAGATCTGGTATATGTCATTTGTCGTTGTTCTTAGCTTGTCCACTCCATCAATGTTTAATACTCCTTTAAGATTTGAGCCCTCCGCGTATATAACATACTCGCCCTTTAGTTCCCTGACAAATGATCTTTTTATACCCTTCACCCCAGGTAGCCTTTTCTTTCCCAGTTTATTCATCAATTTCTTCAGATCAGACAACGAATTTTTTGTTATCACGAATACGCCATCATTGCCCTCCTTCTCTGTTAGCTTTTGAAGTATCTTTTTTGCATCAGTGTCCTTTGTTTCAATTCTTAGTTCCTTCTTGTTGATATTTATCTTAATCGTGCATACATCATGCAGAAATTTCTCCCGTAGTTCTTTTGCAATTTCATCTACAAATTTTTTGTCTTTATTGTGCTGCCCGTCGATATAAATTGTCATTATTGCATCCCTAGGCGATCTTTTTGCATCAATGATTTCTATAAGTCTTGGAAGCCCAAGAGGAACGCTTAATTCAGCAACCCCTGCATAGTGGAATGTTCTTAATGTCATTTGCGTTCCCGGTTCTCCTATAGACTGTGCTGCTATGGTTCCTACAGCCTCCCCAGGAACTACTAATGATTTCTCATAAATCTGGAGAAATCTATCCTGTTCCCCTTTTTTTATATTTTCGGCCCTATTCTTTATGTTTTCTGGTAAATATTGGAAATCCATTTTCGGGTTAAATCTTCATGAATCTATTGTTAGATCATTTCTTTGAATCAACGCAATTCAAATAATTTTCCACATAACCACCCTTTAGGGGATCAATTCCATCCTCCCCATATAAGAACTGAACAATAATCCCTCCATCCCCCCTAACAGTTCTGTCGGTACAGACTTTAAGGTCCTGAAGTGCATTTATAAGCCTTCTCTGCATGTATCCGCTTCTTCCCGTTCTTATCGCGGTATCGACAAGACTTTCTCTCCCACCCATTGAATGGAAGAAGTATTCTGTCGGGGTTAGACCACTCTTGAAATTTGATCTTACAAAGCCATTGGCAACAGCGCTGACATCGCCTTTTCCAAAATGTGGCAGGGTTCTCAAATGATAACCCCTCTTTATTCTCTTACCCCTGACCGCCTGCTGCCCTACCGAACCAGCCATCTGTGTGAGATTCAGGATACTACCTCTCGCGCCTGTTTTTGCCATTATGACAGCAGAGTTCTTTCCGACATTTCTTTCTGCTATCCTTCCAGCCTCGCTTCTTGACCTGCCTAGTTCAAGCATTATGTAGTCTTCCAATGACTCTTCCGGAGACTTACCAGGAATTATTCTTAAATCACCGGCCCGGTACGTCTTGATTAGATTATCAACCTTGGACTCTGTTTCATTTAATACCTCCTCTATCTGATTTGCTGCGGACTTTGGAAGGTCCTCCTCATCTATTCCAATACTAAACCCATATTTCATAATTATACGTATGCCAAGCCGTGTAGAATTGTCTATGTATTCTCTCGCAGTGTCTGAGCCATAGTGTATGAATAATTCCTTAAGAAGTGTACCGCTCATACCCTCTGAGTCTATTATCCCTAACATAAGTTTTCCATTTTTTATAATGACATAAGATTCCTCTTCACATTTCTCTTCTTTGCAATTCCTGCAATTCATACATAATTTGCCTTTATATGTCAGCGTTAAATCCCTTGGGAGGAGCAATTCAAAAATTTCCTTTCCTGTGAATTTCTTTTTACCTTCAGGAAGTTTTATCAAATTTCTTGTTAATTTAAGGGCATCCCCTCTTTCAAAGACGGAGTCCTTCTTTGTAAGCATGTACATTCCTGTAACATGGTCATGTCTTCCACCTATTATTGGACCTCCAAATCTGGGTGATATTATATTGTCCTGAACACGCATAAGAATTTCTGCCTCTGCCCTTGCCTCCTCTGACTGAGGAACATGAAGATTCATCTCATCACCATCGAAGTCTGCATTGTATGGGGGACATACGGCAATGTTAAGCCTGAATGTATTGTCTCCTTGTGATGGCTTGGTAGATGACTTCTGCGGCAGAACCATCACATAATGGCACATCATCGAGGGTCTGTGCAAAGAAGGTTGCCTGTTAAAAACTACAACATCCCCATTGCAAATATGCCTCTCAACAATATCCCCGATCTTCAGGCTTTTTACAATCTCCTCTTTGTTTTCATCCATTATCCTCTTTCTTCCAAATTCAGTAATTACATTATGAGATCCGGGGTATGTCTTGGGGCCATTAAGGATCAACTCCTTCAGGTGATCGATATTTCTTTCATTAACCTCTTCAGGAACCGTAAGTTCCATAGCGATAAAATAAGGCACACCAACCTCATTTATGCTTATATTTGGATCAGGTCCTACGACGGTTCTTGCAGAGAAATTAACCCTTTTACCCGAAAGATTATTTCTAAACCGCCCCTCCTTACCCTTAAGCCGCTGCGCTATCGTCTTTAAGGGTCTTCCAGAACGATGCCTTGCCGGAGGAATTCCTGTTATTCCATTGTCAAAATATGTAGCAACATGATACTGCAAAAGATCCCATAGATCCTCTATTATTAATTGCGGTGCTCCTGAATTTATGTTTTCTTCAAGCCTCTGGTTTATCCTTAATATATCAACAAGTTTATGGGTTAAATCATCCTCGCTTCTATCGCTTGACTCCAATGTTATTGATGGTCTTGCTGTTATCGGAAGGACCGGAATTGCGCTTAGGATTATCCATTCAGGCCTTATATTCAGGCCTAGATATTTTATATCACCATCAGTTATCTTTTCAAATCTTTCCCTAATATCCGTAACAAGAAGGTTATTATCCCCCTCATAATATGAATATGGTCTTACGAATTTTATCTTAATCTGCTTCTCACTACAGTGAGGACACTTCTTTTGTGTATCTGAAACCTTTATACCCATTCCCCATATCCTAGCAATATCTGAAGGTGTTAATCCCTCAATGTTATACTTCCTTAGTTCATCATCTGACATAAGCAATCTACTGCATGCTCTGCATGTAGCTCTTAGGAGTAGATAGACCTCCTTTGCATAGCCTACATGAATAACGGGCCTTGTAAGTTCAACATGGCCGAAATGACCCTGACATTCCCCCAATCTGCCCCCACAGGTTTTACACCTTATACCCGGATCAATTACACCCAATCTGGGGTCCATCAAACCGCCTTCTATCGGATAACCATCGTCATCATATGTGTTTGGTGTATCTATTCTGGTAGCTGACAGCTTCTGTATCATCTTTGATGAAAATAGCCCAAATTCTATGCGATCTATCTTTTTTCTTGCAATCATTTTGATTTTTATACCTTCTCACCCAAAACAAGTTTCGGGTGTTATGCACATAAGGGCAAGACACCTACGGTTTCTTGCCCTATCAACACCATAAGGGAAACGAAGTTTGTGGCAGAGCCTTTGGCTC
>JAKFXM010000001.1 GCA_021731385.1 Methanobacteriota archaeon | reverse complement strand
GTTGATGTGGTTGCTGGAATTGTTGTTGATGTGGTTATGGTCGTTGTAGTAGTTGATGATGTTGTTGTACTTGTTGATGTGGTTGCTGGAATTGTTGTTGATGTGGTTATGGTCGTTGTAGTAGTTGATGATGTTGTTGTACTTGTTGATGTGGTTGCTGGAATTGTTGTTGATGTGGTTATGGTCGTTGTAGTAGTTGTCGTTACCAATGTGGTCGTTGTAGTTGGAGTGCTGAAAAATCCTATTTTTGCGGTATAGCTCCCCCCCTGAGCAGCTGAAGTACTTCCCTCAGCCAGTATAAAGCGAGCAGTATATCCATTTCCTCCAGCAAGTCCTCCCTGGAGCCCACTTGTGTGATATCGCACAATTAAACCATTATCTGAAATAAGGGTTGCTCCCGCTAATAAAACAAATAGGATAGCAGATATTAGCAAAATTCCACTAACCTTAGAGAACGCCTTTATTTTTACCATGTTGACAATGCAGACCTTCTCCAGCCACTGCTTGTTTTTACATATATGTAGTTACTGTCCCAAGCAATATCCCCGGTATTACCATTAGTATCTGCCGAACTTGTTGGTGTATAGGATGTCCTTAATCTTAGTTGATTATATCCTGTTGTGCCGCTTACATCCAATTTAGCGGTAGGAGTCAGTGTGTCTATTCCAACCTTACCGCCCATGATAGCCATTGTATTACTCTGATTTACTTTAGCTCCGTTTTGATCATTCAAAGCTATCGCTACTACATATGAGCCACTCGCTTCTATTTCACGCCCAATCGCTGTGGAGGCATATCCTGAAGCGGTTGTATGTTCCCCCATCGCAGTAGAATAATATCCTGAAGCATTTGTATAGTACCCCATAGCAACCGCTTCAGGACCTGATGCGGTTGTATGGTACCCCATTGCTGTGGAATCCTGTCCTGAAGCGGTTGTGTAATCCCCCATTGCTACGGAAGCAAGCCCTGAAGCATTTGTATGGTAGCCCATTGAAGTCGATTGACCTCCTGAGGCTGTTGTAGACTGCCCCATTGAAGTCGATTGACCTCCTGAGGCTGTTGTAGAATAACCCATTGAAGTCGATTGATATCCTGAGGCTGTTGTAGAATAACCCATTGCAGTAGACTCATATCCTGAAGCGTTTGTACTTTGTCCCATTGCAGTACAAGCATATCCTAAAGCTACTGTATTAGACCCCATTGCTGTGGAGACATATCCTGAAGCGGTTGTGTATTCTCCTGTTGCTGTAGAAGATTGTCCTGATGCTGTTGTGTGATATCCCATTGCTGTGGAATAACTCCTATTGGCAATTGTACCACCTCCCATTGCTATAGAGGCATATCCTGACGCAATTGTATCACGTCCCATTGCTGTGGAATATTCCCCTGACGCATTTGTAGAATATCCCATTGCGGTGGAGTAACCCGCATTGGCAATTGTATCACGTCCCATTGCTGTGGAGGCATATCCTGAAGCGTTTGTATATTCCCCTGTTGCTGTAGATGATGTCCCTGATGCTGTTGTATAGTATCCCGTTGCGGTGGAATACGATCCTGAAGCTTTTGTATTATAGCCCATTGCTGTAGAATAATATCCTGAAGCATTCGTACCGTATCCACATACTCCACTAGAATCCAATATTTCAGCGCAGTTTAGTTGGGATTCATTGATGTCACTACCAGTAAGGCTGTTGTCTCTGACATCTTCACCTGAAATGTCTCCTAATGGACTATACCATATTAATCTCTCCTGTCCATTAAAGTCCAAATCTACCCCGTTGATCTTATAGTCTTTGTAATATGCCTTACCATACTCCAGTGAGAGATTCAACATAACATTCCAACTACCATTTGAGATAGCATTAGAGAAGGTTTGACTGTATATAAGGCTGCCACCAGATGGGCTGTCCCAGATTTCAATTGTTAAGCTACCTGACTCAAGCAATGCGCCGGAGTTCTTAACATCTGTACCCTGGTCTGAAATTGAAACCGGTAAAGTAGCATATGCATATGTCTCTACCAATACAACCACCATCAATAAATAAAACAAAATCTTTTTATTGTTCATTTTAATACCTCCTAAATCTGCTTATAGAAAAAGCATTATAGAGTAATTATATAATAGGGGTATATATATCTATCGTTTTTAATTTCAAAACAATAGATTCGGCCAAAATCAGAAGGAATCTAATTCTTACGATCTTTAAGAACCTTGCCTAAAATTCTTCTGCTGACATCCAAATTGAATCTTCTCTTTAATTCCCTCTTAATCCTGATTCCATTCAATTCAGTTTCCTTGCCTTCCTTTATAATCTTTCCTATCAGATTTTGCAGGTCTTCAGTAACATTCCATGGCAGAATTATCCACTTCCATTTCCTGGCTTTTTCTGCATAGAAATCGGGCTCGAATCCTGACTGTGTTTTGTGAATCAGCACAGCAGTCCTTATTTTCAGTGGATTAAATTTTTTGAGATGTTTTATACAGACCTTCATGCTTCCGCCGGTATCAGTTAAATCATCAACGAGCAGGATTTTTTTTCCTTTTATATCGTTGCATAGAGGGAATTTCAATTCGGCATTTTTGTTTTTTGTAGCAGTTATGCCCCAGTGCCCTACCCCGATGGTTAAAATATCCCTGATTCCAAGAAGATCAGATAGATTCATTGCGGGAACCATGCCGCCGCGGAGAACGGCAATTATGACATCAGGTTTATATCCTGATTTTTTTATCTTATCTGAAACAATCACTGATAAATTACGCATTTCATCCCAGGAGCGCAATTCGCACCTTAATTTTGGATTTTTATTGTTCATGGATTAATTATTCTATTCATATTATTAATTTATTATAACTGAAATGAAATTAGGAGTCATAGGCGGAACAAGCATTTTTGGGACAAAATTCCTGACGAATTTCATTGAAGAGGAGATAGAAACACGATACGGAAAAGTGCATGTAGTAAAATCCGGTGATGTAGTCTTTCTCCCAAGGCACGGGAAAAATAACAATGTACCACCGCACAGGATAAACTACAGGGCAAACATCATGGCATTAAAGGATACGGGGGTTGAGAAGATAATTGCCATATCCTCTGTTGGCAGCCTGAAAAGAGGGATAAAGCCTGGTTCTATTCTAATCCCCAAAGACTACATAAACCTGTGGAATATTCAGAGTTATTATGATGATGAAATCGTGCACATAACCCCTGAATTAGATGAGGGGACTAGAAAAATTATAATCCAAACTGCAAAAAAATTGAGGATTAGGATTATTGAACGGGGAATCTATTTCCAGGCATCAGGACCAAGGCTTGAGACAAGGGCTGAGATAAATCTCATAAGGAATTATGCAGATGTTATAGGGATGACGATGGCATCAGAAGCAACGCTTGCAAGGGAATTAGATATTGGATATGCAGGCATCTGCTCCGTTGACAATTACTGCCATGGCATAATTGATGAGAAACTGGATTTCAGAAAGGTTCTTGAAAGGGCGTCTAAGGATAGGGGGAATTTAATAAGATTACTTATAGGGGTTATTGGGGTTTTGAAAGAATTAAAATGTCAATCCTGATAAAAAATGTCCTTCTGGATGGAAAGGAAACGGGCATATATATTGAAGATAATGAAATTAGGGAAATTGGGGCAGTTGTAGAGGCGGAATTTGTAATTGACGGAAAAAACAAGGCGGCAATTCCAGGCTTGATAAATACACACACCCACGCTGCAATGACCCTGTTCAGGAGTTATGCAGATGATATGGAACTCTTTAAATGGCTTCAGACAAAGATATGGCCGCTTGAGGCTAAACTCACAGAGGATGATGTTTACTGGGGCACAAAACTCGCATGTCTGGAAATGATTAAGACAGGGACTGTTGCATTTAATGACATGTACTGGCATGCAAAAGGCTCTGTAAGGGCTGTTGATGAGATGGGTTTAAGGGGAATTCTCAGCGGTGTTTTTATTGATTTCTTTGACATGGGGAAGAGGGATAGCGAAATTGAATTATCCGACACCTTTCGGTGTCGGAGCTTCGAGAGCAAAGCTCTCGAATTAAACAAGAAATTGGTAAAGGAAATTAAAAATCTTGAAAATGAGAGGATAATTCCTGCCATTGGCCCTCATGCAATCTATACCGTCTCAAAGGAAAGTCTGCAATGGATTAAGGAATTTTCAGATAAGGAAAATTTGTTAATTCATATTCATCTCTCAGAAACGGAAAACGAGGTAAGAGACTGTGAAGAAAAATATGGTAAAAGACCCGTTGAATTTCTTGAAGAGATCGGATTTCTTGGCGGTAATGTAGTAGCTGCACACTGCAATTGGTTAAGCAGTGAGGAGATAGGAATTCTGAAAAAATATAATGTAAAGATTGCATACAATCCTGTATCAAACATGAAGCTTGCATCCGGCACGATGCCATATTCGGATATGAAGAATTCAGGGCTTACAATTTCCCTTGGGACAGATGGTTGTGCATCAAACAACAATCTTGATCTGTTTGAATCAATGAAATTCGCCGCATTATTGCAGAAATTAGCAGGAAATGATACAACCATAATGCCTGCAAAAGAGGCATTTGAAATTGCAACAATTGGTGGTGCAAATGCCCTTGGCCTGAATTCGGGGGTTATTGAGGAAAACAGGCTTGCGGATATTATTCTTATCGATTTGAAAAAACCGGAATTAACGCCAAATTACAATCTTATCTCAAATCTCGTTTATTCTGCAAAGGGTTCCTGCGTAGACACTGTAATCTGTGATGGCAGAATTTTAATGCAGAACAGAATTGTTAAGGATGAACCTGAAATTCTTGAAAATGCAGAAAGGGTTGCGGGGGATTTGATTAGTAGGTAAATTGGGGTATATAAAAACCTAATTCTTAATCTTATACATGGATTTGGCTACAATAATAATAGGGACATTTGGCATGATACTGCTCGTATTCATACCCGGGATTTCGCTGACTATGGCAATCTTCCCAAAAAAGGAGGATTTGGAACTGATAGAAAGATTGGGGGTAAGCCTTGTTCTTGGATTTATACCGCAATTCCTGCTTTATTTCGGGAGTAAGAATTTCTTCATCCCGATAAATACAGTTACAACATCTGCAACTATCCTTCTTGTCACACTAATTGGAATTCTTGTATGGTGGATTAGGAGCAAAAAATAGGCGATGGAAAAGAATGCTGTTCTTGTGCTTCAGGATGGGACGGTTGCAGAAGGCACAGGATTTGGTTCAGAGGGTATTGCTGAAGGGGAGGTAGTCTTTAATACATCAATGACTGGTTATCAGGAAGCCCTTACGGACCCCTCCTATAAGTACCAGATCCTTATGCCGACTTATCCCCTGATCGGGAATTATGGCATAAACAGGGATGATTTTGAATCCGACAAAGTACAGGCAGAAGGCTTCATAGTCAGGGAACTTGCAGAAAAGCCATCTCATGGAAAGATTAAATCCCATCTTGATGAATTTCTTAAATATCATGAGATACCCGGGATTCAGGGTGTTGATACAAGATTTCTTACAAGAAAAATCCGTGTTAATGGCATAATGAATGGAATTCTTAAATACCCGTATGAAGTGTCTGAATTAGATGATTTAAAAGAAAAAGCAAGAAATTTAAAATCAATCTCCGAATTTGATCTGGTTGACTTGGTTTCAACAAAAAGGACAAAGAAATATGATGCGGGTGGCGAAAAGACTGTTGTGCTTATAGATTGCGGGGAGAAACATAGCATAATAAGGTCACTTCTTGAAAGAAGGATAAATGTAATTCAGGTTCCGGCAAAAACCCCGGCAGAGGATATAATGGGGCATTCTCCAAATGGAATACTCATATCTAACGGTCCCGGGGATCCTGAAAGGGCAGGCTATGTAGTTGAAACTGCAAAGGAATTGATCAATGAAAAAATTCCAATCTTTGGCATATGCCTTGGCATCCAGATCATGGGGCTTGCATTCGGGGCTAAGACATACAAATTGAAATTCGGGCATCGGGGCAGTAATCAGCCAGTAAAGGATTTACGAACCGGAAGGGTCTACATCACAAGCCAGAACCACGGTTTTGCCGTTGATGCTGAAACCCTGAAAGACAAGAATATTGAGATTACACATATAAATTTAAATGACAAGAGCGTTGAAGGTTTTTCCCATAAGGAACTTCCAATAATGTCTGTCCAGTATCATCCGGAGGCACATCCCGGACCATGGGACTCATACTATCTTTTTGATGAATTCTTGAGGATGCTGAGATGAAATATTTTAATTTACTATAATTCAAAATAAGTAAAAATGGACGAAATTGAAAAGATAAAAAGGGATCATCCTGGGGAATGGATATCTGTTAGGGATAAGAAAATTGTTGCTACATCGAAAAGCCATCGTGTGTTGTACAAAAAATTAAAGGAAAAAAAGATGGATAGCACTTATGTGATATATTCTCCAACAGAAAAGGAAAAGAGGTACAGCTTTCTCTTCCTTGTGCGTGAATAATGAAAATAGTAGATGACAAACTTCTGATTAAGGTGAAATTAGGAGGGAAGCAATCAGTATGGGAAGATGCCCTAATCGATACTGGTTCTGCATTTACAGTGATACCTCCTGAAATTTCAGATTTCTTGGAATTAAGAATCAATAAGAAATGTCCAAAGGTAAGATTGGTAACAGCTTCAGGCTTGATAGAACCGGAAGTAAGAATTATGGACAGACTGACCATTGGGGATATAGAGATAGAAGGAATACCGGTTGTTATTCATGAGATACCTGACCCGGCACCTATCAAGATTCTACTAGGGATGAATTTTGTAAAGAGGGTCAATCTCTACATAAAAGGAAAGGATAACACCTTCCAGATAGAAGAAGCGGTTTAATATAAATTTGTATTACTTTTTTGATGAATTCTTGAGGATGCTGAGATAATGAAACCGGTAAAAACAATCCGCGACCCGATTCACGGCACGATTACTCTGAATGAGATTGAACTTGAATTGATAGACACCCCGGAATTCCAGAGGCTCCGCAGAATAAAACAGAACGGTCTATGCTACTTAGTCTATCCTGCCATGAATTCTACAAGGTTTGAGCATTCTTTGGGGGTTATGTACCTTGCAGGAAGAATGGCAGAGCACTTGGAACTTGATAATGATAACAGGGAGATACTAAGGGTTGCTGCCCTGCTTCATGACATAGGGCATTGTGCCTTCTCCCATACATCGGATGATATCCTGATTAAGGGAGGGGATTCACATGAGAAAAATTCATCAAGAATAATAATGAAATCTGAAATTTCCGACATACTTAAGAATCATGGGATAAATCCGGTAGAGATATCCGGTCTTGCCAATGGTGAGGGAAATCTAGGCAAAATAATTTCATCCGAAATTGACATAGACAAGATGGATTATCTGATAAGGGATTCCTACTATGCAGGCGTTGCATACGGTGTTATAGACCTTGAGAGGATAATCTATGGGGTAAAGATGGTTGACGGTGAAATTTTTATTAAAAGGGGTAGCATCGAGGCGGTTGAATCCCTGCTTATTAGCAGGAATCTCATGTATCAGACGGTGTACAGGCATCACACAAAAAGGATAGTTGAATCAATGTTCAGGCATGCAATAGATTCTCTCATAAAAAAAGGGATAGTGAATTATGGAGAGTTCATAAGGATGGATGACATAGACCTTATTCACGCCCTGAGAAATGCCGGGGGTTATCCGGGGGAGATAATGAATAGAATTGACAACAGAAGATTGTTCAAGACGGTTTTTCAGGGGAGGATGGTTTCAATAACCGAAAATTTCAGACGGGATATGGCAGAAAAATCCATGGAATTGGAGAAAAAAATTGCAGAAGATTTTGGTATAGATGACGGCTATCTGCTCCTTGACATTCCCGGGATGAAGATGCCGGAATTTAAAATCCTTATAGAATCTGACAATGGATCAAAATTTATTGATGAGATCTCAAATCTGGCAAGAGCCCTTGAAAAGGCTGAGGAGGAAAAACTGACCCTTTGCATTTACACAAATACGGAAAACAGGGAAAAGATGAAGGAATTTAATGCTGAAAGGTATATAGAATTCTCGCAGACAAGACTGAGGAAATTTATCTAACACGGCCTTTTTCTTTAGACAAGAAAAACGCTGGCGAAAAAGAAAGGAATTTGCTCGCTATGCTCGCAGCGACAGGCTTCACAACCGAGCTTTGCTCGGGTGTGTGTCTGACCAAAGGTCAGCCACATGCCTGTCGCGTCTCGACAGCCTTTGGCTGTCGATCGCAAATTCTGATTGAGTGAAATTTAAGACCTATCGAGCGACTGAAAGGAGCGAAGATGGGTCATTTGATCAAACTTTCTTAAAGTTTGAAAGAAAGGGAATTGTGCTTCGCACAATTCTGATTGAAATTAAAATTTGAAGTTTGATATATAGAATTCCCGCAGACGGGGCTTAGGGGGGGTTCACCTGATATTTGTTCTTAATAGGGGTTCGGAGAAAATTGGTCTACTACGCCTCCCTCATCTCCCTGTATTTCAAATCCAGCCCTTTATCTCTTATGAATTTCTCGAGAATCCCGCCAACCTTAATCCTTCTCGTCAGATAGTCGGCAATTCTTAATGGGTACAGTTGCGGGTGTAGAAGATCAGCCTCCATGCACCATAAAGCGGCAAGACCCTCTAAATCCTCCTTAAAATTAGGATATGAAAATTCCCACCGAACAACAACCGGCTTGCTTTTATGGGATGGCAGATAACCAAGTTTCTTTTCTGGTAGTTTTATATAGCAGATATTTACTCCCTCTTTGGCATCGACAATATACTCATTTTGTCCAAGGGCTATTTCAAACAGCATGAGATTTGTCATATCCATACCTAATTTCCTTGAAATGTCCGTTGAATGCGAATCCTCTATCATTCCAATAACCTTTCCCGTTTTTAGCAATCTTTCGCCGGCTTCAAGTGCGGAATTGTACCCGGGATAATTTTCAATAAGCGAATTTCTTTCAAGTGCCTTGACCGTTGTATAAAGGCTTCCGTCAATCAGGATATAATCCGGGGAAATTCCATTTGATTTAATATCATAATAAGAGTTTATAACAGAGTTATATTCAGTCAAAATTCTCATTGAATTTGATCTGGATGCTATTCTCCTGTATGGCTTTATGTTTTTTACATCAACAAAAGAATCATACATGATGTCAGTATAGATTATATTATCCCCGCCAAGCATCGGGTCCTTATATAAACTGCCGTCAAATCTTGCATATAATGTAACGCAGTGAATCCCCCATAAAGCAGAATATCTCATTTCATTCTGGGCGGTTGATGAATCGACAGAAAGGATTTTTATGCCATTTTTTGTTTTGTTCGTATTTGGAGCCAATCTGTCTATTTTAAAATTTGATAGAACTTTATCGCGCAGATTTTTTGGGTCATCGGTTTTTCTTTCCTCAAATTCTTTTGAAAGTTCAAGAATCTTTTTATCCAATCCGGAATCAAATATAAAATTGGAAGAAAGTTTTTTCATCTACCTAATCTTTTTCTGACATTCTTCAGTTCTTCCTCAACCTTCTCCTTCTCTGCCCTTAATTCATCCATCTTCCTCCATTCCTTTTCCATTAACTCGATGTCTTCCCAACCCCCCTCTCCGGTTTCCATCTTCTCGATCTTTTTGTTTTCTTCTGAGATTTTGAGATCACATTCTTCCAGCCGGTGTATAAGTCCTTTCTCTTTTTCCTTAAGTTCCTTCTCCTCCCCCGGAGTTACTTTCTTTACCTCTACCTCAAATTTCTCTTCCTCAAGTTCTTCCTCATGAACTTTAATCCCTGCCGCTTCCCCCAATTTTCGCAACTCCTTCCCTTTACCCCTAAACTCCATCTCCTCCTTGAGCCTTAGTCCCCTCTGCATATCCAATTCCTGCCGTATTTCCTCCAGTTCTTCCTCAAGTTTCTTCCTTTCCATATCCAACTGATCCATCTTCCTCCATTCATTCTCCATTAACTCAAAATCCTCCCAGCCCCCTTCCGCCTTTGCGCCAGTTTCTATTTTTCTCTGCTCTTCATTAACCCTATTCTCCCATTCCCTCATTTTCCACTCAAGTTCCTCCTTCTTTTCCCTTATCCCTCTCTCCCTCTCGAGAATTTCCTTCCATCTTTCCTTAATAGCCAGTAATTCACTTTGTAATTTATCCTTCTCATTTCTGAATTCTCTCCTTTTTTCCTTGCCCTCCTTATCTCTATTGGTTCGTTCATCATCCAACCTTCTGTTTAATTCTAATTCCGCTTTCTTTAGTTCTTCCTCGTTTATTCTACCTTTTTCGCTTACCAGTTCATCCTTTATTCTCTTTTTCTTTTCAATCTCCGCCTGTATGCTTGTTTTTATATTCCTGACGAGTTTTTCCTCATTGCTTGCGATCTCCTTATCACGCTCTAATATCCTCCGTTTATCGGCATTTATTTCCTCCCATCTCTCACCGACCTTTTTTGCCTCTTTCTCCAGGAATTCCTTTTTCCTTTGTGCCTCTTCCGCTATCCTTTTCTCCTCCTCAAGTCTCTTTTTTTTCTCCTCCTCAAGTCTCTTCTCCTCTTCCTCTTTTTTTCTTTTTAATTCCGCCTCCTTGATTCTTAATTTCTCTTCCTCTTTGGTTCGGACATCCTCCCTGATAATCACTTCTTTTTCGTGTATCTTCAGGAGGTCAATAACCTTGGATTCACTTTTTAATACCCCCTGCCTTTTCTCTATCTCTTCCCTTCCCCTTTTCTCTTCCTCCTCAAGCCGCTTTTTTTCCGTATCTATCCTCCTCTTCTCCTCTTCTCCCCTCTCTTTCGCAATCCTGCTCTTTTCCTCAAGCACCCTCTTTTCCTTCTCTATCAAAACGCCTAGTTCGTTTTCATATGACCTTACCTCCCCCTTCTTGCGGGAATCCCACTCAGAGGTTATTGCAAGGTCATCTGCAGTAATCTGCTTGTTCTGTATCCTGTTGTAGTATTCATCAATTCTTGTCCTCAGGGAGACCATATATAAATCAACAACGCCAAATGTCCCCTCCTTGATATTATCCTGTGCCAAATTCAATTCCAATTCTATTTCAAACACATCTACACCTGCCTTTTTGATTTCATCGAATTTCCTTATCAATTCATCCATCTGGGAGTTGTATTTTTCATAAAGTTGCAATTCATCGTCGCTTAATTTGTTAGGGCTATGCAATAGTGGCCTGAACGAAACAAAATACGGCAGTCCTGTATTGTATTCGGGATTCTGGATCATACCACTGCCAACATTTGCCTTTACAACCGATCTGTGAATGTCCTCCCCGTATTTTGTTTTTATTCTATCAAGGTCATCCTCATATCGGGTCTGCATTTGTATCTCCGTGCCTATGTTTGCCTGTATAACGCCTGTGAAATCCTTTAGGAC
Organism: Methanobacteriota archaeon; assembly: GCA_021731385.1. Lineage (GTDB taxonomy): Archaea > Altiarchaeota > Altiarchaeia > IMC4 > QMZM01 > JAKFXM01. Next base: position 4,895 of record JAKFXM010000001.1, on the reverse strand, counting down.
CTGTGAAATTAAAACAACCCCGATTCCCCATTTTCTGAATTCCCTTGTTGCCTTTTCCAGATATAGAATACCCTTGCCACTGCCGCCAAATTTTGGCAGCATCCTGTGAACCTCATCGAAAATCAGAAGGGTCTTAAGATCCTGACTCTCTTCAGGATTTGACTGGACAATTCCGTCGATAGTGTTGGATATGAACAGCTCCATCTCCATTAGATCCATGTTCTTAAGGTAGAATATTGTTATCTCCCCCGGTTTTATGAATCTTTCTATTTCAATCCTCTTGCTTGAATCCGTAATTACATGAACATTGCCCTTGAATGACATGGCATTTCCACTTTTCATGTGGAATTTTCTATAAAGTCTAAACATTCTTGGATCCTTGTTTGCCCTAAGGAATCCGGACCAGCGTGCAGTAGGATCAAAAACGATAACGGATGTCCCCTTCAAAAGTGCCTCTTCTGCTATGATCTGGGCAACTGTCGTCTTTCCGCATCCGGTTGAGCCCGCAACTAAAGTATGTGTTTGCAGGGTGTTTAGGTCTAAAAATGCCATTAACTTGGTTTCTGCAATCCTGCCGATAAATCCTGTTTTAGGTCCGGGTTTTGGTAATGTGTCAAATTTTATCGACTCAATATAGCGTTTTTTTCTGATTGCCTCTCGCTTGTAGTTGGTGTAATGCAGATAAAGAAGGATAGATGCGATAAATACAAAAATAATCAACTGTATCCTTGTCAATGTAAATTCTGCAAGGATCTGGGACATAACATCAGTGATTGTCCTTTTAACAGTGATGCCGGATTCCGCAGAAGATGCAATCTCCCTCTTTCCGGTGTCTGATGTATAATAAAGGGTACCTTCAATCTTGTAATCTTTTTGTTCAATGTTCCTAGGTATGCTAAATTCATTAATGATACTTAATATTGTTTCTACGGTTATGTTGTCGGTTTTTCTTAGTATGATATTTTTCGTATCTGGATCAATAAGATCAATTTCAATCTCTACATTGACTGTTTTTTTACCTAAATTTTTAATGTCTGATTGGACAGATAGTACATTTCCGGGGGCAATTTCAGTTTTTATCGGATGTATTTTTAATTCTAACGATACATTCTCTACAGGGATTAGAACTTCAATGGTAATTGGAATTTTTCTCTCCGTTTGATCTACATTCAGTAGTAGATATCCTGTATAAACCCCCTCTTTTGCAGTCTTTGGTATATATCCCCGAATCTTTACAGATTTCTCCTCATTGGGGGGTATTTTTGTCCTAATCTTGTCAATAGAGGACATTACATCAAGAATTTTTCCATCAATGCGCTCTATACCGATATCAACACTTCTGTTTAGATTGTTTCTGACAGTTAGCCATGCCTCTGCAATATCTCCCGGCTGGGCAGTTATCGAGACCAATGAAGGCGATATGTCTACCAATTCTTCCTCTAATGAAAAAGAGGGCAGACTAACTATTAAAAGCGTTATAAACACCCAGATTATAGTTCGATTTTCTATCCGACCTGCTAACTTAGGTTGAAATTTCATAGTAAGTCCAAGAGGTAACAAGATGTTCTAACTAAACCCTGCACCCCCATATTTTACTAATGTAAAGGGTACTTCTTTTGGATAGACAACAACACCTTCATTTGTTATTTTCACCGGCCTTATATCAGAATTTATCTTATTGCCCCTTATTTTTACAACCCATACACAGCGCTCATTATTTGCCTTATATCTGCTCCAGAAAAGCATCATCAAACCATCCGACAAAAAATGCTCTGCGTGATATTGTATGTCAAGCAGATTTCCCTGTTGCTCTGCAGTCATAATTGTAGTGCATCTGCTTTTCTTCATTATCTCCAGAAACCTTAATATGTGTAACCTTCGGGCTGTCTCTTCCTTAAAGAGGTAATTAAACAATGTCAGCGAGTCCAGAACTACCCTTTTGGCATTTATCTTGTTGATTATATCCTTTAGTATCCCTAAATCCATATCAGTTCCTTCAAATATTTCCCTTCCAAGGATTGCCAATTTTCCATTATTCTCACATGCCCTCAGATTCCATCCAAATTTGCCGGCATATTCTTCAATATCCTCGATACCCTCCTCAATCGTTATATAAACCCCCGGCTCATCATATTGCATAATTCCATTGTATATATACTGCATTGCAAGATTGCTCTTTCCGATTCCCGGCGGTCCTGAGATTACTGTTACGGAGCCCTCTGGCAGTCCCCCCCCAAGCATCTCATCAAGACCCGGAATTCCCGTCTTTATTTCTTTTCTCATTTTGCACCTCAATCATATATCGGTCCTAACTACAGTCATCTCTCTCTTCAGCAGATGCAACTGCTGGCTATCAAGGGTTGATGGGTCTAAAGGAACTATCAATCTTGAATTGCTCATGGCAACGCTATCGTTTAGGGATTGTATAAACTGCAGAACATCCTTGTAGCCATTTTGAACTATAAGATACTCTAAACCATCAAGAATGACAACCCCATCATCGGTCTTCTTTATGAACTCTTTTATCGTATGACTAAGTTCTAATATATCATTGGGATCAATATTCTTTTCCTGACCCTTTACACTGCTTAACCATAATATTGGCGTCTTTCTTAGCCCATATTTCTCTCTTATTTCGCGAGGGTTTCTTCTCGTAATGTAAAGTCCTTGAATGCCGTGTGTTATGAGTTCTAGAAATATTTCATTGCTCTTAACAGGTTTCTCTTCATTGACAAGATAACTATGACCCTTTTCAAGCATGTGCCTTAGGATTGATTTAATCTCAGTTTCATCCTCTGTTACAGGAAGAATAGGGACAAATTTGTATTTAAAGCCTTTCTTCATTGGTGCATATAGAAGATATGCACCGACCGTCATAGACACCCCTACAATAGTCCTTCCAATCACGCTCATAGCCTCGTACACTGGAGAAGTGACAAAAATAAGAAATACGCTTGCTATGTTAAAGAGAAGAATTCCCAAAACAGAGACAAAAAGCCATGACCAGCCACTAGATTGTTTTGAATTATCTTTATAGACCCGCCTATACAATTTGATCCAGTATATGACAGCTAGAAGTGATACTATAATTGCAATTATGTTGATTATAAGTTCATATCTCGGGAAATTTAGGATATTTAATATGTCCATAGTAAATTCCATTCATTGAATTTCACCCATATTGAATTCAATCAGAAGAGTGCTAATTTTTCAACATACTCTTCTGTTTTGCCAATTCCTCCTTTTTTCTTCTGAGTTCATCCTTTTTCCTCTCAAGCAACCTTCTGAAAGGTTGATCATCACTACGAATTTGTGGGGTCTAACGACCCCACATAATGCATATTAAATTTTGCTCATATAATTCAATCAGAATTTTTCAACATACTCTTCTGTTTTGCCAATTCCTCCTTTTTTATTCTGAGTTCCTCCTTTTTCCTCTCAAGTGCTATTCTTTCCCTCTGGATTTCGGCCCTTTTCCTCATTTTGTCACCATCTGTTTTTTTGAGAGGAAGAATCTTCTCCTTTATTCTTTTTAATATACCCTCGCTTTTCTTGGTCGCTTGCTTATCGGTTTCTTTTTTGGAATTCATATTAATCTGCAAATCCCCTATTTTCTGCCAGAATTTCTCTGCATCAGACCTTTCCCTTGCAATTTCTGCGAATTCCTTTTCTATCCTATTCTTCCAATTATCAGATTCTGCCTTTTCCATACTAATTCCGGGTCTTTTTGGCAAGCACAGGTTTTAGTTCAGAGTATTTTTTTCTAAGCTCCCTTTCACCCCTCTTCAATTCCATCTCTTTCTGTTTTATTCTTTTTTCATCTTCCATTATCATGAGATCAAGTTCTTTTTTTATCTTTGCAAGCTCATATTCCTCTTCGTTTACGAATGAACTTAACTTTTCCTCCCCTGCAAGAATTTCGCTCTTCTCACGCTCAAGTTCTGCCTTTCGTGATTTTAATTCATCTATCATGTCCTCGATTCCTGACTCAGTTATTATGGATTCCATCTTCTCCCTTTCTTCCTCTATCCTGCGCCATTCCCCCTTTATTACCTCCCTCTCCTTTTCGAGGTCTTTGTGCAATGTAATTTCTCCTGCATGAACTCCCCTTTTCTGCTCTTCGCTTAATTTCATCCATATTGAGCCAATCTTTGCAAGTTCTGATTCAACCATCTTTCCATCAGTCTCTAATTCTTTTCTTAATGAATCTATCTTATCCCATTCAATTCCGGTGCGTTTTCTTTCATCCTCTATTTTCTCCAATTCATCCTCTATTTTAATACGCTCGTCATTAATCTCCTTTTTCTGTTTCTCTATCTCATTCCTTACTGCGTCTATCTTTACCCACTCAAGCCCTATGCTCTTTCGTTCTTCTTCAATTTTTTTCCTTTGCTCATCTAATTCCTTTCGGGTTGATTCTACATGTGCTATCTCCTCATCTATCCTCGCCTTTGTTACCTTTCTATCTTCAAATTCCTTTCTTGTAGAATCTATCTTCCTCCATTCCTCCCTTATTTTTTTCTGCTCTTCTTCAAATCTCTTTTTGCTTTCTTCATCAATTTCCTTTCTTTTAGATTCTAATTTATTCCAATCCCCTTCTATCTTTTTCCACTCACCTTCAAGCCTTTTCTTCTGCTCAGCTAGATTACCCCTTTCTAGTTCTATCTTCTTGATTCCATTTTCAAGTTTGGATTGATCCTCCTTTATACTTGACCACTCAGATTTAATCTTCCTAAGTTCCTCCTCGACCTCATTCCTGCCGGATTCTATCTTTTTCCATTCTGCATCAAGCCCATTCTTCCCATCATTCAACTCCTTCCTTGTGATATCTATCTTTTTGAGTTCTTCCTCTGTTTTCTCCCTGTTCAGGTCTAACTTCTTCCGCTCATCCTCTA
>JAKFXM010000199.1 GCA_021731385.1 Methanobacteriota archaeon | reverse complement strand
GAGATGAACGCTTCATCTAAACTAAAAGATATTGATGATTTCTTGAGGGAGACATGGCTTGAATGTTGTGGCCATTTGAGCGCTTTTACAATAGCGGGCTCACAATATTGCTCATCGCCACAAAGGGAATATGGAGATAGAAATATGAATATTCAGCTGGATAATGTAATTTCTACCAGCACGAAATTCATTCATGAGTATGATTTCGGGACAACTACTCAGCTTGACATGGCATGCATCTCTGAAAGATTAGGCAGTATAACGGGCATTAAGGTAGCTGCCAGAAATAATCCTCCTGATTTTTCGTGCTGCAACTGTGGTAAACCTGCTAAAGAAATATGCTCTGAGTGCATATGGGAAGGGAAAGGGTTGTTGTGCGAAAAATGCGCTAAAGATCATGAATGTGGGGAGGATATGCTCCTTCCAGTTGTGAACTCCCCAAGAATGGGTATGTGCGGCTATACGGGCTAAGATGGGGTTATCATAATTTCATGCATTATAATTTAATACAAAAATTACTCAAAATGAAAAATAAATCTCTATTATTGGTTGTTTCTACGGGTATGTTATTATTTATATCTCTTGTATCTGCTGGAACTAATGTAACAAGTCTGAATACGGCGTGTGCTGCCGGTGATTTAAACCAGATGGCATGTTCTTTTGCAAATGCCAGTGCTGCATTAATACCAACACCATCAGGGACAAAAATTTCCTGTATCTGGAACAATCCGGGGGCTGAGCATAACTGCTCTCTTCAGGTAATTCTTGACACATCTATAATAACAAATGTCATGCTACAGGGCCCATTGATAAAGAGCATGGAATTTATACAATCAGGAAGCCCGGCAAATTCTGTTATCTTCTATTCTGACCCGTTCGTACCACATTATGTTCATGTTATTGCAAATGGTTCCCTGTTCCCGGTATCCAAAGATCCGGAATTCTGGATGGCAGTTACAGGAATTGCAGATATAACCCCAAATGCATTTAGTTTTGCTTCTGTAAATCCTGCTGATATGACATTGGCTGAAAAAGCCAAACTTGAGGCACAGTATTTAGGACAGGGAAATATTACCCTTGGCCATGGTATAGCCCCCGACCTCTCTTTAATAAAATCATTTGAAAATTTCACATGGAATCTCACAATTTCCTATGATACTGGAAAAAATCTTGCAGGAACTGCTGAGTGCAATGGCACAATATCCGGGAATTCATGCTCCGGAAACTGGTCGCCACTTCCTGAATGCACAACTCCCGGGAATTGTCAAAAAGGTACTTACATAAAGGATTTCCCAAGCGCAGGATTATTGACCGTATATGGGGCTGACCCCGTGCCAGTTTATGGGACTGCGGTTACTGCTACTCAACCGGATCTAATTGTTCAATCACTCAACTTCTCCCCACAAAATCCTATCCATGGCGACACAATTACTTTTTATGCTAAGGTAAAGAATCAGGGAGCCAATATCACTGATGTTACAGTCCTCTATAATCTCCGTGTTGATTTAAGCAATGATGAAACATGGGATGTTTTTTCACCAGACCTATCCACACAAGTGCCAAAGACTGGCGAAACATTGAATTTAACTCTGGGAAACGTATCAGGTGTACCTGTTGGAACTCACAAATTCTCAGTCTGCGTGGACATCAATAATTCGGTTAATGAATCCAGTGAAGATAATAACTGTGACTCTATGGTATTCGCTGTTTCAGGGAATATTATAATAAACGAGATTATGTATGCCCCAAGCAGTGAATTTGGAGGCACATATAACGAATGGATAGAATTATATAATCCTACAGGTAACTCCATTAATCTGACTAACTGGTCAATCGCAGACCCCTCAGACCATGTATTTGATATTACTGGCAGTGATATAATTCAATCATTGGGCTTCTTTATACTAGCAAAAAAACTGGATAATTTTAGCCTATACTACCCTGTTTCCTGCCCAATCGCGAGGGTTGGTTTTACTCTAAGCAATGCGGGTGAGAAAATAATTCTCAAGGACTCAAAAGGTGTTTTTGTAGATTCTGTAAATTACAGTAGTTCATGGGGCGGGAATGGAGATGGGTATTCATTAGAACGGCTAAATCCGGGTGAAAATTCCAATGATCCCGGCAATTGGCACATAAGTAGTGTCCTTGGGGGTACTCCGGGGATAGAGAATACCATTTCAACTATAACAACCACGACCAGTACAACATCAACAACAATCCCCGGAACATGCCCGAAAAAAGGCGACAAAACCCCCTGCAACGGCTCAGTGGACGATTTCGAACTGCTAGATTACATTAACAAGTGGGCTAACGGCGAGGTAGGCGATTTCGAACTCCTTGAGGCAATTGACAACTGGGCTAAGGGCTAAAATGACTGAAACTGACATACTAATAGAAAGGATAGTAAAAGAAACTGGAAAATCCCGGCAGGAAATAAACGAGATGATAGATGGCCGTAAAAGGGCCACTCATGGCTTGTTGTCAGATTATGGGGCAATATACGCAATTACAAAGGAATTCGGTATAATCCTGAATGATGAAAAAATTTCATTTGACAGGCTTTCCGATATATCCCCCCTTAAGCCGTTCAATATTGCGGGCAGGATAAAGATAATCTATCCTGTAAAAGAATTTCAGAAAAAAGACGGAAGCACCGGAAAATTTGCAAGTTTAATTCTCATTGATAATTCCGGGGAGGGCAGGCTTGTTCTTTGGGATACACATGCTGAAATTGCAAAAAGGGTTGACCGGAGAGACATTATAATGGTGAGGAATGCTTATGGCAAGGGGGGCATTAACGGCTCTGTTGAACTTCATGCAGGATCTTTGACAAGTATAACAATCAATCCCAAATTGGACATAAGTCTTCCTGAAATCAGGGAAAATATCTTTAAGATAGAACAATTAAAGGCCAATATGCCATCTGTTGATCTAATCTGCAGGGTTACCTCATACAGACCTGCGACTGAATTTTCAAGGGGTGATGGCTCCATAGGACTAAGGGCATCATTTATTGGTGAGGATGAAACCGGAACAATTCGGGTTGTTCTGTGGAATGATTCTGCAAGAATAAAATTGGGCAATGGAGATACTGTTCAGATAGAGAATGCCTACACGCGGGATGGGATTAATAACACAATTGAACTTCAGATAAGTAGCAGGAGTAGAATATCAATTACCGACAAAAAACTTGACCTTCCCCCCATGAATGGGATCAGCAACAAACCAATTAAAATTGCTGAAATAAAACCCAACATGCCGGGATTTGAGGTTCTTGGCAGAATTTTGCAGGTCTATAAGCAGAAATCGTATGCGAAGGGTAGTATGGCTTCTTTTATCCTTGGAGACGACTCCGGAACAATAAGAACAGTTTTATGGGACGAAAAGTCCGAAATTGCAAAGGAATTAAAGGCAGGTGATGCGATCCAAATAAGAAATGCGTATTCAAGGGCAAACATTAGCGAGGAGCCAGAGGTACATGTTGGAAGATATAGCGAGATTATCATGAATCAGGATTTGGACATGCCGTCCTTAAATGAAATTGAAAGATTACTAATAAAATCAAAGGAGATAATAAATCTTGAGAACAATGATAGATATGTCCAGATAAACGGCAGGATTGTTGATGTTGACGACAGCAAAAAAATAACATATATGACATGCCCAAACTGCAATAAGAGGGTTCAAAACACTGGAAATGAATGGTTCTGTGAATCCTGCAACAGCAGTGTAAATCCGGATTCAAATATAATTCTGTCATTACTAATAGAGGATAATACCGGGAGCATAAGGGCGATATCCTTCAGGGAGAATGCTGAGAAAATTTTGGGTGTTGATACTGAGGAAATAATAAACATAATCGGGGAATCTGGTGGGGACGAGTCTTTACCTCTTAGACAGGCCAAGGAAAAAATAATAAATAGAGAGATATCGCTTCTCGGAAGGGTGAAATACAGCAACTTTTCAGAACAGCTGGAGTTTATAGTTGATAAGGTTTTGGGTTAAAATGGGGATATACTCCTTATGGGATTATGCCATATATCTTGCAATTTTGTTTGGAATAATATCATTCCTTTTGAGATTCCTATTCAGAAGAATAAAAATTGATAGAAAATTTCTTATTTTGATATCTCCATACATTATCATTGGAATTTTAATAAGACTATTGGCCGATGTCGGATTTTTTGAAAAGAGCCAGTATTGGAGCATAACGCCGGGGGTCTACATTGTTACAATACTCATTGGCATTGTGTTTACTTACCTTGGGGTCCTAACCGAAAAGTATCTAAAAATTGAATATTATGTTTTGCCATTTCTGGCAGGATTAGCAATCTCTGTTTTTTTGGTATACAATTTACTTCCATATATCGTAAGACCCGAAAGAATTTTGTATCCGATAATTATCTCACTCTTAATTATCCTTTTTGTTTTTGTTATTTTGAAAGCATTAAAAAATAAAACTTTATGCAAAGCAGAGAATCTTCTAATAATTTTTGCCCATCTTCTTGATGGCTCTGCAACCTTTGTGGCATATAACTATTTTAAATTTGATGAAGAGCATTTACTGCCGAGATATCTTATATCACTTGCAGGGAATAATGCCGTAATAATGATACCTCTTAAACTGGTCGTTGTATTGTTTGTTTTGTACATGATTGAAAGATGGTACATTGAAGAAAAAGATGCAGGAAAACAACGAAAAAACATATATACAGTTATCAAAATCCTGATTTTTATACTTGGGATCGGACCCGGAATAAGGGATTCGGTCCTGCCCTCATTTTCTCTACCCGGATGATTTTTATGCTTAAATTACCAATTATTCAAAATTGCGATTTACTGATTGATTATAGGAAAAATGCAGTAATCAACATCAGGGAGTGGTTTTTGGGTAGTTTATCCCCATTAATTGCTTTTTAATTACTGATTCTTAATGATTAAAACCTTTCATTTCCATCATTAAAATTCATTTATCAAGGGTTGTGAATGGCAAAACGAAATAAACCGCGGTCAGGATCGCTGGCATTTTCCCCAAGAAAAAGGGCAAAACAGGAAGTACCTAGGATACACTCTTGGATAGATACCGGAAAGGTAAGTTTGCTCGGTTTTGCAGGGTATAAGGCAGGGATGACAAATGTACTTGCTATTGACAACAGAAAGAATAGCCCTACTAATGGGCTTGAGATATTCATTCCAGTTACTGTGCTTGATACCCCGCCAATGGTAGTTGCATGCGTTAGGGCATATACTGCAGGGTATTTTGGAAGGGAGGCATTCACAGATATATGGGCCCAGGATCTTAGCAAAGACCTGGAAAGGACAATAAATTTGCCGAAGAAGAGGGATACGGGGCAGAGGTTAAAAAAATTGGAGGGGGATTTAGATCGTATTACAGACATACGACTTATACTTCAAACCCAGCCTAGAATGACCTCGCTATCAAAGAAGGTACCTGACTTAATGGAAATTGCAATTGGCGGAAATAGCATCAAGGACAAACTTGAATTTATCAAAAAGGTTCTTGGAAAGGAAATTAACATAAGTGATGTATTCAACAACAAGGTCTTTGTTGATGTAACAGCTGTTACAAAGGGTAAGGGATTTCAGGGGGTAATCAAAAGATGGGGGACAAGAATCCAGCCAAGAAAGACAGACAAGGGTATAAGGCACGTGGGTACCGGTGGTGCATGGACGCCTGCAAGAAAACTATGGGTTGAACCTATGCCAGGACAGATGGGATACCATACAAGGACAGAATATAATAAAATAATCCTGAAGATAGGGGATAATGGGGCAGAGATAACACCAAATGGTGGCTTCCTTCATTACGGTAATCTTCAAAAAAATTATGTTATGTTGGCAGGGTCGGTCCCTGGTCCGGCTAAGAGACTAATCAGACTAACAAATGCCCGGCGTCCATCTGGCGATACAAACCTTGAGATAACACACATAAATCTTGAATCAAAGCAGGGAACATAATTGATAAAATTCATTGAGCAAAATTAGGGTTGATTAGGGCCCAAACCCTTTTAGAACCCGAAAAATTCCAAAGGAATTTTTGGGCCCAATCAGAACCTTTAGGTTCTGATTCGGGAGGGTTTGGATACCCAAACTTGATTTGAGTGAAATTCAACAGTGGGGTTGATTAGGTGCCAAAACCCTTTTAGAAAGGGTTTTGATTCCTAAAAATTCAAATGGTGGGTTGATAAGGGATGTGGCTGAGAGCCAAGGCTCTCAGACACGTGTCAGAGCCAAAGGCTCTGCCACAAAGTGAAAGTTTCACTTATGGTGTTGATAGGGCACGAAGTGCCCTTATACACACATAAATCTTGAATCAAAGCAGGGAACATAATCCAAAAATGGCGGATGTATATTCAGTAAAGGGTGAAATTATTGGTAATGTCGAATTACCAGAAGTATTCAGAACGGAATACAGACCAGATTTAATTCAGCGTGCAATAGTTGCAGAACAAGCAAATAGGAGGCAGATTTATGGTACATATGAACTTGCAGGTATGCAGACAAGTGCAGATTACTTCGGAAATAGAAGAGAAACATTCAGAATAACTATAAATCGGGGACAGTCAAGACTCCCAAGGGAAAAGACGGGTGGCGGTGGATTAGGCAAGGTGAGGAGGGTTCCTCAATCAGTTAAAGGGAGACCAGCCCACCCGCCAAAGAAAAAAGACTGGTATGTTAAGATAAACAAGAAGGAATACCTGTTTGCATTGAAGTCTGCCATTGCAGCAACTGCAAATTACGATATTGTAACTAAGCGGAGTCATAAGATTCAGGATATAAAGAAAATCCCCCTGATAATTGAGGATTCTTTTGAGAAATTGAGTAAGACAAGAGATGTAATTCAGACACTTAAAACCTTGGGTTTGGGTGAAGATATAAACAGAGCGATGAAGGGAAAAACACCTTCAGGTGTTGGAAAAGGAAGAAAAGGATATAAACACAAAGGCAGGAAGAGTGTATTAATTGTGATAAATAACGATAATGGAATTATACAAGGCATAAGGAACATACCGGGCGTTGATATAGCTAGGATAGATGAACTTACCCCGGAATTAATGGCACCCGGAACACACGCCGGGAGATTGACATTATGGACAAAGTCAGCAATTGAAAGTATAGGTAAATTATATGATAAAAGAAAATAGAGATAAGATAAGCAATATCTAAGCATGGACAAACAAAAGGTATTAATCTATCCCCTCATGGGTGAAAAGGCTACATCATTGAGGGAGAATGAAAACAAATTGTGTTTTGTAGTAGATAAAAATTCAACAAAACAGGATATAAAAAAATCAATTGAATCTGATTACAATGTGAAGGTTTTGGATATAAATACAGTAATCTCTCAAGGAAAGAAAAAAGCATATATAAGGCTTGATTCAAAATATCCTGCGGAGGAGATAGCATCAAAATTTGGTGTCTTGTAATATGGGAAAACGATTAATTACGCAAAGGAGGGGACGAGGAAGTCCGAGGTTCAGGTCACCATCGCACAGATTCATGGGGAACATAGTCTATCCCCCAAATACAGGCGTTTACAAGGAAGGTATTGGAGGCCAGATTATAGACATAATCCACGATCCCATAAGATCTGCACCACTTGCTAAAATCCTAATGGAAAATTTTGAGGAGATTCTACTCATAGCGCCGGAGGGGGCAAGGGTGGGACAATGGATAGAGATCGGAGAAAATGCAAATCCGAACAATGGGAATATACTGCCCGTTGGAAAGATATCTGAAGGTAGTTTCGTCTATAATATTGAAATTCGCTTGGGAGATGGCGGAAAAATAGTAAGATCAGCAGGAACATCGGCATCCATAATTGCACATGAGCGGGGATCAGGGATTACACATATCCAACTGCCGTCGAAAAAAACTATTGCAGTAAATAGCAACTCACGGGCAAGTATAGGAAAGATTGCAGGCGGCGGAAGAAAAGAAAAACCTTTTGTTCATGCAGGACAGGCGTGGTATGCCCATAAGGCAAAGAATAAGCTTTACCCGATAGTCGGCGGAAATGCGATGAATGCAATGGATCACCCGCATGGTGGTGGGCGTAATCCTCATAGCAGGAGACCAGTAAAACATGATACACCGCCCGGTGCAAAGGTTGGTCATATATCACCTAAGAGAACCGGCAAGAGGAAGAAATAATAGAAATGGCAAAAAAAACATTTACTTACAGAGGGCATACATTAGAAGAATTGCGCGCTATGTCTATGGATGAACTTGTAAACATAATGCCTTCAAGGGTAAGAAGATCCATAAAAAGGGGATTTACTGACATGGAGAAAACTCTTATGACGAGGATAAGAAATTCCCGCAAGGCCATTGATGCAGGTAAAAAACCAAAGCCCGTTCAGACCCACTGCAGGAATATGCCAATATTGCCGGAAATGGTTGGCTTGGAATTTGAAGTACACAATGGAAAGGAATTCAAAAAATTTGAAATTCTACCCGAGATGATAGGACAATTTTTGGGTGAATTTTCAATGACAAGGGCTATTATAAAGCACTCTGCTCCCGGGGTCGGGGCTACAAGATCATCGCTATTTATTCCAATAAAATAAGATAAAATGAAGCTTAATTACTCATTTGAGTCTGGCGACAAGGTTAATGTCGCAAGGGCAATAGGAAGGGAACTCAATGTATCCTTCAAGGATACGGTAATAATTTGCAGCAGGCTAAAAGGCATGATGCTTAAGGATGCTTCAGAATTATTGGGTGGCGTGATCTCACTTAATACATTAATCCCATTTGGTAGATTTAACAGGGGGATAGGGCATAAAAGGATTTCAGGAAAGAATAATATTGCTAAGTATCCAAAAAAGGCGGCTGGTGAGGTATTAAATGTACTGCAAAATGCAGAGAAAAATGCAGAATATCGCGGTCTAGATCCTGAAGGACTAAAGATAGTCCATATACAGGCGCAAAAGGGGCCTATAAGGAGGAAAAGAAGGCCTCAGGGCAGGTGGAAACTCTGGAAGACCGAATTTGTCAGCGTTCAGGTCGTTGCAAAAGAACTGCCAGAAATTAAGGAGAAGACAAAGGATGTAAAAACGGATAAATGATGATTGGAATGGCTATTGAAAAACATTTTATTCAGGAGGGAAAGATAAGGTCCGAAATAGAAAATTTTTTAAGGTCAGAGTTAGAGAGAGCAGGTTATTCGGGAATAAATATTCAAAAAACCCCTCTTGCAACAAGGGTGGTTTTATATGTCGAAAAACCACCGATAGTCATCGGGAAGAAGGGCAGGAGAATAGACACAATAACTAAATTTTTGAAGACAAAATACGGAATTGAAAATCCCGCTATAGATGTCCAGAGGGTTGAAAATCCGACCCTGGATCCGAATATTGTAGCAAGGAGAATAGCTAATGATTTGGAACGGGGCATGAACCGAAGGCGTGTTGTTTACAAGGCTTTAAAGACGATTATGAACTCAGGTGCAAGGGGGGCCGAGATAATCCTTGCCGGCAAAATCATAGGAAAGGGCGGACGTGCAAAAAGAGAAAAATACTGCCAGGGATATATGAAAAAGGCAGGGGATTCGTTAAAACTGGTAAGTATAGGATCGACCCAATCAAACCTAAAGGCAGGTGTTATTGGGGTCACGGTAAAGATAGTTCCTCCAAATGTTATTTTTCCAGATCAGTTTTCAATTAAGTCCAAAGAGGCTGAAAAATCTGCAGAATCTATTGTTGAGGAGCCCAAAACTGAAAAGAAAACCAAGCCTAAAAGAAAACCCAGAAAAGAACATGCAGCAAAAAATGCACAAAATGACTCCCCTGAAGACAAGAAAAATTTCCTCAAAGGAAATTCAGAAACTAAACTTTCTGATTCGGGCAAGAAAACGGAAACAGATGCAGAAAAGGAAATGAATAAATAAATAGATATAATCCCTATAAATAATAACAGATTCATTACAAAATGGCTATATTACGCTCAAGAGAAATTCGGGAAATGGATGCCGACGAGATAGACAACCGGATATTGGAATTAAATACTAATTTGATGAAGATAAGAGGCATTATGGCATCCGGCGGTGTTCCCGAGGAAATAGGCAAGGTAAGGGAGATAAGACGCACAATCGCACGAATTTTAACTACAAGAAAAATTTTGCACCCGAAAAATTTCCAAAGGAAATTTTTGGGCCCGAAAAACTGCAAAGCAGTTTTTGGGCCCAATTGGGCAGAGCCCAATTCGGGCCCATTGAGCCTAAAGGCTCAATCGGGAAGCAAAATTTTTGTGCCCAATTTGCCAAAAGGGCAAATTCGGGTAAAAAAAGAAAAAGATATAAACAAAAAGAAATGAATTGCCCAAGGTGTGGACTTCCTGAGGAGTTATGCGTCTGCTACGAGATGACAAAGGAAGGGCAGAGGATTAGGGTTCGCTGTGACAAAAGAAAATTTGGGAAGATTGTTACAGTTGTTGACGGCTTTAAAGATGTTGATTTGAACAAGATTGCAAAGGATTTGAAGAGAAAACTTGCATGTGGAGGAACTGCAAAGGACGATAAAATTGAACTGCAGGGCGACCACACAAACAGGATGAGAGATGTCCTCATTGGTATGGGTTTCTCAAATGATATGATAGACATATTGTAATCTGGATTCAACTCGCAACGATAGAGTATGATAACACCCTATAATCTGCTACGTCATGAGATTATCGGTTTAAACGCCGGAATAATTAGTGTAACCGATAAGGAATTTATGACAAGTGGCAGGATAGTTGATGAAACAAGAAATACCCTGAAGATAGAAACCAAATCGGGTGTGAAGATAATTCCTAAGGATTGTGTCGTAATCGAATTAAACCTGCCAAACGATGCAATTGTTAGGGTTGATGGAAGGTTGCTAGTTTCAAAACCAGAGGATAGGGTAAAAAAGAAATACAGGATAAAATTCGTATAATTTGGATATAATGGGAATTTGATGACCCAAATTGTCTAGAAAATGAACAAAAAATCAAAAAGTGAAGATGCAAATTTAGAAAAGGTAAAGACTCCGGTCGAATGCAATGATAGGAATTGCCCAGTGCACGGCAAGCTATCAACAAGGGGGGCAATACTTGATGGTATAGTAGCATCCGATAAGATGAAGGGTACAATAATTGTACAGAGGGATTATTACATAAAATCAAGGAAGTATGATAGATACCGTATAGTAAAATCACGTATACCTGCCCATAACCCGCAATGTATGGGTGCAAAGGCCGGTGACAGGGTAAAAATCATGGAATGCAGAAAACTAAGTAAGACGGTCAGTTTTGTTGTTACCAAAAAGTTAACTTAGTATCCAGTTTATCAACAATCAAATTCAAAAATGGCTAAGGTAATGGGGATGCAAAAAAACCTCCCAATGGGAAAGGCAGTAACAGCCAAGATAAGCAAGCCTTTACCCGTAGGTGCAAGACTTGTCTGCGCCGACAACACCGGTGCAAAGGAACTTGAGATAATTGCGGTAAAGGGTTATAAGGGGGTATTAAATAGATACCCATCAGCCGGGATAGGCGACCTTATTGTAACTTCCGTAAAAAAAGGCCGACCGGACCTAAGAAAGCAGATAGTGTTGGCAGTGATAGTAAGACAAAAAAAGGCATATACTAGATATGATGGTGCAAAGATAAGATTTGACGATAATGCAGCTGTTGTTGTTGGGGAGGATGGATTGCCCAAAGGAACTGAAATAAAGGGTGCCGTGGCGAGAGAATCAACGGATAGATGGAACAAGATAGGGAGTATAGCAAGTATTGTGATTTGAATTTAATTCAAATTGAGTGAAATTCAATAAGGGGTATTACGAAGTAATACCCCCTAGTGATGATCAACCTTTCAGAAGGTTGAGATGGAACAAGATAGGGAGTATAGCAAGTATTGTGATTTGAATTCAATGATTAAATTTTACATGATCATAAAATGCAAATGCCAATATCAACTCAGCCAAGGAAACAGAGGAAATGGCGTGCAAATGCACCACTTCATAGAAGAAGGAAGATGATGGGGGCGAGATTAGATGATAATCTCCAGGAAAAATATAAAAAAAGGTCGATGCCGGTGCGTAAGGGTGACATGGTTAAGATCATGAAAGGTGAATTTAAAGGCACTTCCGGAGAGATAACAAAGGTGGATCCCATGTCTTATAAGATATACATAAGTGGTATAACAATAAAAAAGGCTAATGGCAGGGATGTTGAGAGGGCAATAAGTCCATCAAATGTTTTGATAACAGAATTATTTATGGATGATAAGGAAAGGAATATAAAACAGGGATGAGATATGGCACATACAAAGAGAATTGCTGCAGGTTATGGAAAGAAACACAAGTGGGTAACCACACCGAATCCGGGGAAGCATAAAAAAGGGGATAGTATTCCTTTAATATTGGTTGTCAGGGATATTCTAGGCTATGCAGATACCTCAAGAGAAGCGGAGAAGATAATTCATGATGGTTTAATTTTTGTAGATAAAAAGATAAGAAAAGACCCAAAATATGGTGTCGGCTTGATGGATGTAATTGATATACCAAAGGCAAATAAGCATTACAGGGTAATTCCAAGCAAAAAGGGCCTAACTTTATCCGAATTCCAAAAGGAATTCGGAGCTATGAATTTGCGAAGCAAATTCATATTAAAAGATATTGATGAGAGGGAATCTAATATAAAATTATGCAAGATAATGAACAAGACCTTTCTCGGTGAGGGCAGTATTCAATTAAATCTTCATGACGGCAGCAATATTCTTGTCAGCAATGGGGAATATGATCCAAGGGACACAATTGTATTAGATCTGCAAAACAGAAAGATAACGGATGTCGTAAAATTTGAGAAAAATAATCTCGGTATGATCGTTCATGGTAGGCATATCGGGGATAAGGGAGAAATAGGCGAGATAATCGAGGGGACTACGACAAGGAAATCACTCACAAGAATTGGAGACATTCAGACGCTCACAGATTATATATTTGTAATCGGCAAAGAGAAATCTTTAATATCATTGTAAAATGAATTACGCTAATCCGATACAGAAACCAAGAGTAGATAAGGTCGTACTGAACATAGGTCTTGGCGAGTCCGGGGATAAACTTGGAAAGGCCGAAAATCTACTTAGGCAGATTACTAATAGAAAGCCGGTTAGAACATTCTCAAGGCACAAAATACCCACATGGGGTATAAAAAAAGGTGATCCGATAGGGTGTAAGGTAACCCTGAGAGGATCTAGTGCAGAGGAGATGCTAAGGCGCGGGTTTTCTGCAGTAGATAATCGTTTGTTGGCTTCCCAATTTGATGTATTCGGAAATTTTTCTTTTGGACTTCGCGAATACATTGACCTTCCAGGGATAAAATACGACCCAGATATCGGCATATTTGGAATGAACATAACCGTTACCGTTGAACGACCCGGATATAGGGTGAAAAAAAGAAGGCTTTATAAGGGCAAGATACCAAGGAAAAGTATTTTAACACCTCAAGAATCGATTGAATTTGTAAAGGAGAAATTCGGTGTCAAAATAGAAAATGAGTGAGGTTCAATATGGCAACAAAAAATAAAAAATTTGACTCAAGAAGTCTCATATGTTCTGTTTGTGGTACAAACCGGGGTATTATTCATAAATACGGTCTTAATATATGTAGAAGATGCTTTAGGGGGGGCGCCTATAGCATTGGTTTCAGAAAATACAGTTAAAGGGTAATTTTAGAATGGATATGAAACTATTTGGAAAGTGGGGTTTTGAGGATGTTGAGGTTAAGAACGAAGGACTTAAGCGATATATATCCTTAAATCCGGTGCATATACCGCATACTGGTGGTAGGCTTAGTGGAAAACCATTTGTAAAGAGCAGGATGAACATAGTGGAAAGGCTCATAAACAAGCTAATGCGTTCAGGTCAGGGAACAAAAAAGGTTGCTGGTCACTTTATAAGAGGCGGCGGTAATACTGGAAAAAAGCAGAATGCAATAAAAATAGTTAAAAAGGCATTTGAAATTATCGAAATCGAGACAAAGCAGAATCCTATTCAGGTTCTTGTGAATGCGATAGCTAATGCAGGTCCCAGGGAAGAAACAACGACAATAATCTATGGCGGAATTCGTTATCATCAGGCTATAGATGTCTCACCACAGAGAAGGGTTGATTTTGCACTTAAATATATAGCATTAGGGGCTTTTGCTACTGCATTTAATTCACCAAAGTCTATAGAAAGATGCTTGGCAGATGGAATAATATTAACTGCAAATTCTGACACAAAAAGTTATGCAATACAGAGAAAAGAGGAGACTGAAAGGATTGCACAATCTGCAAGATAAATTCAAGGGGGTTTCAAATGGGTCGAGCGGAACAAGTTGCTGAAAAGATAAAGGAGATTATAGATAAACCTGAAAGGATTAGGAATATGGGTATAGTGGCACATATAGACCATGGAAAGACAACATTGAGTGATAGTCTGCTGTCAAACGCGGGTCTGATTTCCCAGGATATGGCTGGAAAGCAACTAGCCCTGGATTTCCATGAAGATGAAAAAGAGAGGGGGATAACCATAAATGCAGCCAATGTTTCCATGGTGCACAAATACAATAATGAGGAATATCTTATAAACCTTATCGATACTCCAGGGCATGTAGATTTTGGCGGGGATGTAACCCGGGCTATGCGGGCGGTGGATGGGGTTATTGTCGTTGTCTGTGCAGTAGAAGGTGTAATGCCACAGACGAAGACCGTAATAGGTCAGGCGTTGAAAGAGAGGGTAAGACCGACACTTTACATAAACAAGGTAGATCGTTTAATAAATGAATTGAAACTAAGCCCGGAGGAACTCCAGAAAAGATTCATAAAAATAATTACAAATATAAACAAAATCATAAAGCAACGCCAGCCCGAAGGTATTAACTGGATAGTGAATGTTGAGGATGGTAGTGTGGCATTTGGTTCTGCATATCACAACTGGGCCATAAATGTTCCTTGTATGAAGAAGACAGGAATTACCTTCAAGGATATAATAGATTACTGCATGACAGATAGACAGAAGGAACTTGCCAAGATAGCACCTGTTCATGAAATTATGTTGGATATTGCTGTGAGACATCTTCCAAGTCCATTGGAGGCGCAGAAATTGAGGATTCCACAGATATGGAAGGGTGATTTTGAGAGTGAAATTGGAAAGGCAATGCTAAACTGTGACCCAAAGGGGAAATTGGGCATGATGATAACAAACATAACTGTTTTTGACAAGCGTGAAGGGGAGGTTGCGACAGGAAGAATTTTTTCCGGCAAAATCTCCCAGGGACAGGATGTTTATCTTGTAGGTTCGAAATCCATGGAAAGAATTCAGCAGGTCAGTTTCTATATGGGGGCTACAAGGGTAAATACAGATTATGTTCCTGCAGGAAATATAGTCGGTATAACAGGACTGAAAAAATCGTTTGCCGGTGAAACTGTGTCGGTAGAGGATATACACCCATTTGAGAAAATAGTTCATACATCAGAGCCCGTTGTTACAGTTGCGGTTGAGGCGAAGAATATGAAGGACCTGCCAAGGGTTGTAGAAGTTCTTAGACAGGTTTCAAAGGAGGATCCTACACTAAGGGTTAAGATAGATGAAGAAACAGGAGAACATCTTCTCTCCGGGATGGGTGAGCTCCATTTAGAGGTCATTACAAACAGGATAAAGAAGGGCGGACTTGATATAGAAATTTCCCAACCGATAGTTGTTTATAGAGAAACCATAAATGGAAAATATGGTCCAATTGAAGGGAAATCACCAAATAAGCATAACAAGTTCCAGATATCAGTCGAACCGCTTGAAAAAAGTGTATATGAAGCAATCATAAGCGGAGAGGTAGCAGAAGGTAGAAGGAAGGACAGGAGCAAGGATATAAGGGCACAATTGGTTGATTTAGGAATGGACAAAGAGGAGGCTCGCAGAGTAATAGACATATATCATGGTAACATAATGGTTGACATGACACGCGGAATCCAACATCTTGACGAGGTCATGGAATTGATATTTGATTCCTTTGAGGATGTCATGAATAATGGTCCGTTGGCAAAGGAGCCTGTAACCGGGGTAAAGGTAATTCTAACAGATGCTACACTCCATGAGGATGCAATACACCGGGGACCTGCTCAGATCTATCCTGCTTTAAAAAGGCCTATCTACGCATGCATGCTTCTTTCTCAACCATCCCTCCTGGAACCAATCCAGAATGTCTACATAGATGTTCCTCAGGATTATATGGGCGGGGTTACGAGAGAATTACAGAGAAGGAGGGGTATCGTAGGGAATATGAGCCAGAAGGATGAATTAATGACAATTGAATCAAAGAGTCCGGTTGCGGAATCTTTTGGATTTGCTGGCGATATAAGAAGTGCGAGTGAGGGTCATGCATTGTGGTCTACAGAAAATGCAGGATTCGATAAATTACCGCAGGAATTGCAGTTTAAGGCAATAATGCAGATAAGGGAAAGAAAGGGCCTTTCAAAGGAGTTGCCAAAGGCTCAGGATTTTATGGAATAGTGGGGCATTTCAAATTATGTTGGATGAACTTATTGATTTTTTCAATAAGAATTTTTCCGTACCAGTTTTAATGCGTAAACGCATTATATACATCTCTACAATCTACAAAAATTTAATTCCCTCCGGCAGCAAACCCTTTTAGAAAAAGTGTTTGCATGTGGCTGAACCCGTTGGGTTCAGACACGTGTCAGAGCCAAAGGCTCTGCCACATTCCCAAAAGAAAGAAAAATCTACAAAAATTTAATTCCCTCCGGCAATTTACCTATTCTCTCTCTGAACTTCTTTGGCCAATTCTCAGGGTCAAGCCCCTTCTGCGCCAAAAAAGAAGCAGTCCATCTCTCCAGCCCTATGCCTGTGCAGCCGCTCCACAA
>JAKFXM010000091.1 GCA_021731385.1 Methanobacteriota archaeon | reverse complement strand
GCATTATAATTTTTGATGGTTAAATCTCCAGGGTCAACCCCGTATCTCTTCTTCACATCCTTGGGGGCCGAGATAAGGGTAGTTGCGATTACTGAGGGCTTCAGGTTCCTGAATTCATCCGAGAATTTCTCAAATGCGTCTATAAGCCTTGACCTTATAAGTTGATTGGCAAGTTCACTGCTCAGCCCCATTTTTATGAATTTTCCGAGTTTCTCTTCAGGTAATTCCGGAAGTATTCCTTTTATCTCCAAAATCTTTTTGTCATCTACTGCAATCAGTGGCTCATCAGTCTCAGGATACATCCTTGCCGAGCCGGGCAGGGGTCTCATGAACTCGCTTGTTCCATCATCCTTTGATTTTCTTGTCTCTTTTGGAACACCGACTAATGCAATCCTGCACCTCTCAATTACAGAAGTCAATGCACTTTTTGCAATCTCTTCTCTTTCTGCAACAATGACAAATGCATCATTATCCTCAAGATTCAATTCCTTTTGAACATTCGCAACCTCTGATTCGGAAATTCCGTAATTGGGCAATTCATCAGAATGAAAGATACCCTTTATTCCCGCTATTCCTCTTGCATACTGTGCAATCTCCGGACCAAGTTTTGATTTCAATAGATTGGTGAAACCCCTTAATTTTACTGCAAGAACAACGCCATTTTTTTCTATTGCATCTTTGACAACCTTAGATTCCGTATTTTTCAATATTTTTGTAATATCAATAAAATCTGTTTTCAGGTCACTTTCAAAAATTCCTCTTTTCTTTAACCCATTTCTTACATCTATGAGCATAATCTGCCTTCCAACCTCGATTTCCACCGCCTTTGAGATCAGCCTTAAATCCTGAACGCCCTTGATCTCTACCCTTTCGCCATCTTCAATTGAGATGTTCAGATCCTGTCTTATTGTTCCAAGCCCCCTCTTCACCCTTCCTGTCATCCTCAGGATCATTCCAAGTTTTTCCGCAACCTCCCTTGCATGCTCAGGGCTTACTATCGTAGGCTCTGTTGCAATCTCTATAAGCGGAATTCCAAGCCTGTCTAACCTGTATGTTGTTGTGTTTCCTTTTTCATCGATCTTCCTTGCCGCATCTTCTTCAAGGCAGATTGTTGGGATTCCTATCCTTCCATAATTCGTATCAACAAAGCCATCCAAGGCAATAAGAGCAGTCCTCTGGAATCCGGATGTATTTGAGCCGTCAATAACTGTTTTTCTCATAATCTGTAATTCATCAACAGGCCTTGCATTAAGAAGAAGTGCAATCTCAAGTGCAATGTCTAATGCCTCTTTATTCAATTCATGCGGCGGTTCCTCATCCAGTTCAACAAGACAATTTTTATCGGAATATGCATGATAGATAAATTCCCTGTCTTTGAGGAATTCGTATAATGCCGCAGGGTCTACATCGCCTAATTCACCAGCGACTGCGCGCATTTTTCTCTTTATTACAATGTCTGGCTCATCCTCCTGAATTTCTGAAGGGCATGAGCAGAACAATTTATGCGTGTCTAACTGTTGGTGGATTTCTATGCCGCATTTGAGTCCGAGAGATTTGTAGTTTGTTGGCATTTTATCTCACGATTATCCATATTATATGCAATTTAACGATGTCGTGCAAAGCCGAAAAATCCAAAGTCGCGAGTCCGCCGAAAATTTGTTGCCGTAGTTTTTTCTTATTTTTTTCATTTTTCTAAATTCTTATTTTGCGGTTTCAAATAGTTTTCTTTGGAAACAATAGATCTTTTTAACCTTTTTTCTAATTTTCTTCTTGCTCCTCCCGCTATCTCCCCTCCTGCTTTGGCGTCGGATTTCAATTTTGGTACGCCTTGAGAATTTTCCGTGCGGTGAATTTCTGTTGTAGCTCGCTCTCCGAGCATCGTAAAAATAATCTCAAAATCATCCATATGGTCACGAAGGTTTTCTCTTTTTAATCCTTTCAGTTTTTTGTATTCGCCCGGCGTTACTCCAAATGTTGCTTTAGAAATTTCTGCCGTCAAAATTTCATAATCTCTTTGTTCCTCTGCTCCTCGTTTCTGCCATTCGTCGGTCAGTTCTTCGCGGATTGCAATTCCGCGCATTCGTTTTTCAATCCAGTCGTCAGGATAACCTTTAAGTTTGTAGAGTATTCTTGTCCGCTTGGTAGCTAATTCCGGATTTTCAATTTCCTGTACCCGTTCGTAACCTACTTTTGCTAACCAGCGCTTGAATGGCTCGGCTTTAGGAGAAGGAATTGATTGAATGATGCGGAAAATCCCTTCAGTGTTGGCGCAGTCAGTTTCTCGCATTTTTCCATCAGGCGATGGCAATTTCAACCCGTGACAAAATGTCACGACTTCACTTCCTTCTTCCGTCAGCCTTTGTTTCAACTTTCTCCAATATGCTCCAGCATCAACGCTATCCGTAAGAGCCTCGCACACATCTACAACCGAAAACCACCATTCATTGCTGTAAATGGTTTTCCTGATTTTCCTGCCTTTGAATAAAGCAATTTTAGTTGTTTCCATAATTTTGGTATAAGATTATAAGGTGAATCCACCTATTCACTTTTATCCTTCAATCCAACAACAATATTATTCAACTCCTCCGCGCTTGGTTTATTCTTCCCCAGGTATTTCAGAACTATCTGCCGGACCTTTCCCTCGTCACGAACACTTCTTACGAGATAGTAATAGATCCTCCCCCTGACAATTTTTTCCCTTATGTAGACCATGTTAGGCACTACAAAAACTTGGAATTCAAGAATTAAAAGGCAAATTTCTTCTTAGACTACAAAATTTTAACAATGGAGATAGATACAAAAATCTTCCTGAAAAAGAAATTCACGGACTATTACACGAAGAACAGGGTTCCTGCACCAAGAGAGATAGAAAGGCGGGAATTCGGCACAGGGACACTGACAGATAAAATAAAGGTCAGGCACAGGTCATTCAAGGGTGAGAGGGAATTACAGGATTACCTGAGAAGGGAATCCCCTTTTTATATCTCATACTCGGTTGCATACTATGAATTCCCGGAAAACCAGCCGATGAATACGAAGAACCGGCTTGGAGCTGACCTTGTGTTTGACCTTGACATTGCGATGGATTTTATTGATTCGGGGAAACTGAATACCGTGAAAAATGAAGCGAGGAATCTTATAGGCTTTCTTGTATCAGATTTCGGATTTCAAAAAAAGGATATTGGGATAAATTTCTCAGGAAACAGGGGCTACCATATACATATTGCAAACGATGAAGTTAGAAATCTCAGCACCGATGAAAGAAGGGAGATTGTCGATTATGTTACGGGAAATCTGGATTTCAAGGGTTACCTGAAAATCGACGGCAATAAAATTATTGGCCCTAAAAAAGGCGATAGCGGCTGGGCTGGCAGGATTTACAACGGCATTTACGATTTCATTAAGACTTCCGGCAGGGAGGAACTGATGGGGATAAAAGGGGTGGGTGAAAAAAAGGCAGATGAGATTGTAAGGAGCAGAGACCGCATATTGCGATGGCTTGACCCGGGCAGATATGATTCCCTCCCCGAGATTATAACAGTTGAGAAAGGTTCTTTTAAGACATCAGACCCCAATGTCAGGGAATCATGGATTAAAGGCGCGAATTCCCCGATAGTTGATAAAATCATTCAGGAAAGATCAATAAAAACCCTCGGCGTAACAGATACCGACAAGATGGTTACAATCGATACGAGCAGGCTGATAAGACTGCCCGATACATTACATGGCGGTTCTGGACTGAAGGCTGCAAAAGTGAAAGATTTGGAAAAATTCGATCCATTGACAGATGCCATCGCTTTTGGAAATGAGAAAATTAAAATTGGTCTAACGGAAAAAATCCCGGAATTTGAGATGAATGGGCAGAAATTCGGACCTTTTTCAGGCATTGTGGAGGTTCCTGAATATGTCGGGATATACCTTTTACTTATGGGCTTTGGGGACCTTCTTCAGAATTGAGCCGCATACCCCGCAAGCCCTTAAATTCATCGGATATTCCCTTTTACAGCCCTCGCAGACATTCTTCCAGGAAATTCCCCTCCTTATCCCCTCCTGCACGACGGTTTCGAATTTCAATCCGGATTTTTTTGCAAGATTCTGTATTGCATAATCATCCGTAATAATGGAGCAGTTGTTCTCAATCGCAAGCGCAATGACATCAATATCCGCATTTGAGAGGTTCTCTAAATCGCCGGTTTCCTCTGCCTTCTCTATAACCCTATCCAGATAAATTTTGCCCGGATTTTTAATCCTTATCCCCCCTCTTTTTATCGCGGAATTTACCAAAATCCTTTTCGTCTCATCATGGATTTCGTCAAGTATGCTGATTGGCATCAGATAACCGCCTTCGGAAAAATCCAGATTCGAGTGCAGTATCGCGGATGCGTCAAGAACGGATTGAAATTTCATTTTCTTCTAATCTATGTAATCTATGCTTATTTTTATTATTATCTAATCTAATAACTATCTTATCTTGGGTCAAAATGCATATTGGATTAATCCCTGATGGAAACAGGAGGTATATGATAAAAAAGGGAATTATTAACCTTAAAGATTCATATGAAATGGGAATAAGGAAATTCTACGATTTCGTAGAATGGTGCATTGACCTTAATGTAAAGGAAATAACCGTCTACGCCCTGTCATTGGAAAACCTGAAGAACAGAAGCAAATTCGAGGTAACATTGCTTCTCAAATTGTTCACATCCAACGCAATGGATCTGCTAAAAAGCGACAGGATACACAAAAACAAGATACATATAAGTGTTTGTGGCGACAGGGAATACTTCTCAGGCAGGATAATCCCCTCAGGTAGCGACATTATAAAAAAACTTGAGGAACTTGAGGATTCGACGAGGAATTACAGGGATATTAATTTAAATCTTGCTATTGCTTATGGCGGAAGACAGGAAATTGTGAATTCCGTAAATAAGATAGTTAAAGAAGGGCTGGAAGTTAACGAGGAGAACATAGAAAAAAACCTTTGGATTAAGACATATCCCGACATTATTATACGCACTGCGGAGAACAGGATTAGTAATTTCCTGACATGGCAATCGGCGTATTCTGAAATCTATTTTGTTGACAAATTGTGGCAGGAATTTGAAAGAGAGGATCTGGTCAAAATACTTGACGATTATAATTCAACAGAAAAAAAATTTGGCAGATGATAAAATGAATAAAGAAAAAAAAGACGCATTCGAGAATGCTGCGAAACATTTTGAGGAACCACTTTTTGCAATATCCCTGTTTGTATTTTTTGCGAGCATAGCAAGGTCATTCCTTGACAAAGCGACTTCTGACTATCTGGTTGCTATTATGTTCGTCTCATCAGTAGCATCCATCTACTTCATATACCTCTATTTCAAGAGCGGTAAGAAGGATTATTATTCCTTTGGTATTCCGGTACTGGCCCTTATAACCACGCTTTTTTCATGGTATGCCGGCCAGAAAAGCGGGTGGGATATGCGGGACTTCATGGTATTTTCCATCGTCTTCGGAATTTTTCTGCTTTTTTATGCCCTTATGATCCATAAAATCCTGAAGCCGGGAGCTGCTGCAATATTTGCCATATTCCTCTCAGCCCTGTTAATCCATACAGCACCAGCCTTTACATTCTCATGGGCTCCCTGGAGCGGTAAGTATATTGCAGAAATAACAGACCCCTATTTCTACTACAGGCATGCGAAGTTTGTCGTTGAAAACGGATATAGTATGGAAATAGACAAGATGACATACCCGACAGCGCCTATAAACCATGGCTGGGGCCTTTATTTTCAACCAGTGTTAATTGCATCAATTGCACTTGTTCTTAGTCCGCTGAATATGGATGTCTATACTATCGACCTTCTCTCAGGCGGGATATTTGCGGCATTCAGTGTATTGCTCCTGTACATACTAATAAAAAATCTGTTTTATGACATGCGGCCCTATAACAGGATAGCGGCAATCCTGGCGGCATTTATGCTCATGCTAAGCCCGGCATTTGCATCAAAGGCGATTGCTACCAACTCAGAGGATGATGCAATGGGGATGTTTCTTTTCATCTCATCATTTTCATTGTTTGCTATCGCAATGAGGAAAAAAAGCATTCTGTTTTCAATTTTATCCGGAATTGCATTTTTGTTTTTACATATTACATGGAACGGTTATGCCTATGCCCTTCTTATGTTTGGCATTTTTGCAGCCTTTTATGCAATAATAAATTTCATACACAAGAAGAATTGCGTTGAGCATATACCCTATTTCATAATACCTATGATTATGAGTAACCTATCATTTCTTTTTATTCACCCCCGTGGAGAATTGCCCCCTATAAGCTCTTTATTTTCCCTATCATCCCTTATGCCATTTATTGGCCCTGTGATTATAGCATTCCTTCTGGAGGTTATACGGTCTCGTCTATACGGTAAGCTCAGGGTCGAGGGGACTTCAACAGGGAACAAACTTGAAAATTTTATACAGGACAATATCTTCCCACTAGGCGGGTTTATATTATTTGCCGGGTTATTGTCCCTGTTTTTTATAAATCCAACCGACATCTTAAACTATATTTCTTCTCTGCTTAGTGTAAAGGTAGCAAGGATTATTGCAATGACAACGGCAGAGCAAAACCCCATGTGTAGTACTATAAATGCGGATTGCATCCTTAGATTAAATAGTAGTTTTGGTATAGGACTACTATTCGGGCTTGCAATGATTCCAATATTGGCGTATTTCATGCTATCAAGGCGAAGTATGGGTGCCGTTTTTGTTTTGTCATGGGCTCTGCCCATGCTCTATGGTGTGATAAGTAAATCGCAATATCAGTTTATGGCAAGCGTTCCGATAATCGCAATGGGCTCAACAATAGGGCTGATTGTTGCAGCAAGCAAAAAGGACCTCGAAAGTCTGCGGGTTATACCGCTAATTGTGCTTGTGAGCATTCCCTTGTTCATGTCAATTGGCAGTTCGATGCCTATTTTAAAACCCTTTGGCGGTGCTACGCAGATGCAATACGGAGGAAACAATGAGGAGGCCATATACTGGGACCCTACGCTGCAATGGCTAAAAACAACGCCAAATGATACGGTGATTCTGACATGGTGGGATTACGGGCATATTATAACTGCCGTATCGAATCGTGTCAGCATGGCAGACAACCTAAAGGGTGTGGGCTATATAGTACAGGACTTGGCAAGGTTCCACGTACTGGAAACGAATGAAACAAAGGCGCTTGATATCGCAAGAAAATACAGTGCGGACTATGTCATAATAGACTGGACTATGATAGGAAAAAGTGCGGCTCCGCACTTTATAGCAACATCCAATCTGACAACTAATGAACCGGGGGAATCTGAGGGCTATGGGCAGTGTGGATTCTCGCCGCAGAATAGTCTGCTAAAACCAAAACTTGTTCCAAATTCCAAAGGCGGTTTTGACAGCATAAAGAAGGTTGTGTTTATGTGCAACATTGCAGGACCATATAATGAATACATAGGTGCTATAATATTTGACATATCAAATGATAAATTGACAGGAACAACCGTGAGCCCGGTTACAGCTACTGACAGAGGACTAATATTGAATCCGCCAATACCCTGGGAGACATGGAAAAAGGAACATAATGCATCAATACTTGGAATACAATCCCCAAGGGATATAATCGGAAATTCGTTGAATTATGGTACTGACAGATATATTGGTTTCCAGACATTTAATACATTAGTCTATGTACCTGAGAAATTCAATGATTATATGATGACAAAACTGTATCTCGGGGATCACATGGAAGAGTACAGGCAGTTCGGATTGACTGATATAAACAGGCTTGAACACTTCAACTTAGTGGATGGATTTTTGGGCGATAAGCAGGACAATTCCTACTATGGCTATGTAAAGGCATATAAGATTAATTATCCTGAGATGGAAGATGCAGGAAATTCAAGCAATATTAATTCCCTAATGAGATGAAATCCCCTTCAGGACAATCAACCATAGAATTTATAATTATCATTGCCTTTATGCTTTTGATTTTTATCATGCTTGTATTTTTGGCATGGGAAAAGACAACCGAAAGCAACGAATTCAGGACATTCATTGACGCAAAAAAAATTGCAATTAGCATCACAGACAATATAAATACGATAAGCAGGCTTGGCTCAGGGTATTACAGATATCTCAGCATTCCCGCAGGAATTTATGGTAACTACGAATATGAAATAAACATTACGGGGAATTTGGTTGGGATAACGTGGGGGGATTATGTATGGTCCGACCAGATGATAACCTCCAATGTAACCATCTTCTGTTTGGACAAGGGTATGAACAAGAAAAACAGGATTCTTAATGATAATGAAAATATCCTGATTACCTGCTACAGACCTGATTTGGGGCCCGTAAATGCCACCCTTAAGCCCTATTCTGCAGGTGCAAATTCAAGCATTAATGTCAGCATAGACGTCACAAATTTTGGTGTTCGAAATGCTGGCTCCTTTGTAGTCCTATTTAATTCACAGTCCACGATAGTGCATAGTCTTGATGTCGACCAAACCAAAACGATTACCGTGAATCTCACCACACCGGAATCCCCTGGAAATTACACTATAGAGATCTATGTTGATTCCAATAATGAAATCAACGAGAGCATAGAATCCGACAACCTTTACAATGGAACTATCAGAATTCAATAAATTAATGAGTGAAATTTAATAAGTAGTGTTGCGAGTGAAACGAGCAACACTACATAGTGATGATCAACCTTTCTGAAGGTTGCTTTACAATGGAACTATCAGGATATTGTAAAAAAAGGGCGCAGGTGTTCAGCGGGGAATTCCTGATTGCATACTTCATATTCTCGATTGCACTTATAACTGCAATTTATCTCTGGAACAGTATAAGTTTGGATATCCTGGAATCGGAGCGACTTTATGATATGGAAGAGGTCTCTGTTGATATGGCTGAAAAACTGGTAAATACGCATGGCCTGCCTTATAACTGGAACTCTGCCGGAGAAATCCTCTCAATAGGTTTGTCGAATGAGAGCAGGGTTCTTGATTCGGGGAAAATCCTGAGGTTCGTTGAGATTATGAACGTTTCGAATTCAAATTATGAAGACAACAAATATCTATTGGGAATTGGAAGATATGATTTTTATTTTAATATTACAGATATAAATGGCAGTGACATATTTATCGGAAACCAGAGCATTTCAGCAGGAAAAATTCCAGTTAATGAGACCTATAAAATAACAACTATCAGAACTGCAATATTTAATAATACAATAGTCCGGGTGAAATTGACACTCTGGAAATGACATCTTTTCGGTGAACTACCCCACGCTTCGCATGGGGCTTCCTGCTTCCTTGATATGATTTTGCACAGCAAAATCATAGCTTCGAAAGCAAAGCTTTCGAATAATATGAATCTGCTTTGCAGATTCATAGCTATGAAATTCCTTTGGAATTTCATATAATATGATTTTCCAAAGGAAAATCATAGCTACGAAACTCTTTGGAGTTTCGTACAACAAGACTTGCCTTCTCCCACGGAGAAGGTAGAGGTTTTATCTCCACAGGCGTAAGTTCGGGCAATCCCTGCCCTACCTCTGAAAGAGCCTTCTTTAGTATATTTATCGCAGAGTTGTAGTCTCTATCCATATCCAAGCCACAGGATGGACAGTTATGTCGTCTTATCCATATCTGCTTATGTGGCAGAGCGACTTTGTCGCCCGAAAAATCGCAAGGCGATTTTTGGGCCCAAGTTGCCTCCGGCAAATTCGGGCTCTGACATATGTCGGAGAGGCTATGCCTCTCAGCCACATAGACATAGTTACCACATCTACTGCACATCTGACTTGTGTTCTTGGGGTCTATCTTTACCAATGTCCTGCCAGCACTTTCAGCCTTGCAGGACAGCATATTCAGGAAAGTAGACCACGAGGAATCAACCTTGTTTTTAGCATTATATGAAGATTCAATCATCTCTTTTACTGCTAAGTCCTCTACTGCTATAAAGTCGTAGTTTTGGATATAGTGAGTGGATAACTTATGCAGGAAATCGTTGCGTTTATCAACTATTTCTTCATAAATCTTTGCGGTTCTGATTCTTTGCCTAAATCTGTTCTTTGAGCCTTTCTTTTTCTTTGCTAATATCCTCTGCTCTCTGGCAAGTTTATTTTCAAGTTTCAGCAGGGTGTGAGGATGCTCTATTTTTTTACCGGAACTGTCAGTCAGGTAGTTCTCTATGTTCAAATCTATTCCTATCGCCTTATTTGTAGTGCCTAACTTTTCCGGCCCTATATCCACAGAGAATATAGCAAACCATTTGTTAGTTTCAGAATGCTTTATGATAACCTGCTTTATAGTTCCATCTATTTTTCTATGCAGTCTGATGGGTATCTCGCCAATTTTTGATAGATGGAGTTTCTGATTCCGCCTACCATTCGGAATGAGTTTGAAGCCAGTTTGATTGTAGACGAATGTCTTGTATCTGCCCTTTCCTCTGAACCTTATAGAGCCGACTTTCCTGCCTTTCTTTTTCAGCAAACCAAGAGACTTTATATTGGCTCTCAACTGCCATAGAACATATTGCCTTGTCTTGCTGTGAACCTCTACTAAGAAGGGTTGCTCTTTCACAAGATTAGGAATCTCTGCCTGTATCTTAGGATAAGTCCAGCCTTCGTTCTTTCTCTGTAGCATGTGATTGAACAGCCACCTGCAAGAGCCAAGAGTCTGCAATAACTCAGCCTCCTGATTCCTGCCCGGATATAGCCTGAACCTATAACTATGTAACATTCTTGCCTTGCCCTTCCACATATTTTTATTGGAAGAACCAATATATAAACACCTATCGGGCTGTATCCCCTACCTTTTGGAAGGGGACTTAGCCCGAACGAAAGTTAAAAATGAGCATAGTGGAAAAGCCAAGAGGGACAAGGGATTTTTCCCCTGCGGAAATGCACGGACGTGATTATGTGGAAGGTATGATCTCAAGAACCCTTGAAACTTACAACTATAGAAAGATATTGATACCAACCTTCGAGCATGCGGAACTGTTCAAACTTAAATCTGGCGAAGAGATAGAGGAGCACATGTTCGTATTTAAGGATAAGGCTAACAGGGAACTCTGCCTAAGGCCGGAAGCAACCGCATCCGTGTGCAGGATGTTCTCCGGGGAATTGCAGATGATGCAGCGCCCTCTGAAACTCTATTATTCCTGTCCTATGTTCCGTTATGAGGAGCCCCAGAAAGGCAGATACCGGGAATTCTGGCAGATGGGCGTTGAGTTAATAGGTGCTGAAACACCCGAAAGTGACGCAGAGGTTATATCGCTTGCATCTGAATGCCTGAAAAAACTGGGTATCGAATTTAAACTTGAGATCAATCATCTTGGAATCTTGAGGGGGGTTCTCGATGATTTAGACATAAAAGGCGAAAAACAGGATAAGGCACTTGCCCTTATAGACAGAAAAAATTTTGAGGAATTGAAGAAAATTGCCGATAACGGGAATTTCTTTGAATTGATAAAATTAACTGGCGGAAGGGATGTTCTTGAAAATGCAAGTTCCCTGTTGAATGGGTGCGTAGCAGGAATGGAGGCATCAGGCGAATTGGGGCAAATTACATCATGGCTTGATGCGATGGAAATAGACTACATAATAAACCTTGGAATTGCCCGCGGGCTTGCATATTACACAGGAACGGTCTTTGAAATCAGGGTTTCCGAACTTGGTGCACAGAGTCAGATATGCGGCGGTGGAAGATATGACGATCTAATTGGCCTGTTTTCTGGTGTAAAAACCCCTGCCGTCGGATTTGCATTTGGCTTTGACAGGGTTATGAATGCAACTGAACTCCAGAAGATTGAAATTCCTGAAAAAAAGACAGACATTGTTGTTGCACCGGTCAGTGCAGATGTTCGGATAGATGCCGCAAAAATTGCATCAAAATTGCGTGATAACTTCATTGTTGATTTTGACCTTATGGGGAGAAAATTAGGCAAGATTCTGGAATATGCAGGGAATATTGGGGCAAGATATGTAATTATTGTTGGTTCCGAGGACATGAAGAATAATAGTATTACTGTCAGGGATATGGGGACGGGGGAACAGAAAAAAGTGAAGATTGAGAATGTTGAAATGGCGATCAAGAAGATTTTGCTTTAACAAAATCTTAACTGCCCTGTAATTGAAATTACAGGGCATTGAATAATCCGTATTTATAGCAAAATGAAAACTAAAAAACAATTTACCGGGGAAGAGGCAAAGGAAATTGGTGAAAAATTAGGGATTAAATGGGACAGGTTTGACGTAAACCAGTTCAGAATGGGTCTTGATGTAGAATTAGAGCATGGTTTAAGGGATTCTTCAACCAATGTTACCAATGACGACCCCATAATGACTGGTAAAATTGCATTGGCACATCTTAACGAGTTCCCTGATTACTATGACCGGCTTGAGAAAATGGAAAAAGAAGCTGATAAATTCTGGGGGAAAGATTAAGGATAGTATTCAATTTTACTCAATTCCCCCCCAGCATATACCAACGCTCCTATGCAGTATATTAGATCCAGCATTATAGTATTCTATCGTTATATTGGCCCGATAGTACTCCCCTAATTTATAGCCCGATATTCCGCAATTTGTTAAATTTGCCTGATATGTTCGCCCGGGGCGGATTTCTGTGTTTGCTGGAATAGCAGAAGGAGTACAACCCCTACCATCCACCCCACCATCTACACCGTCAAGCCTCAACTTTGTCCCTGCATCATTTGTAAGCGTCAATTGTAAATTATCCGATGCAGCTGATGCCTTCCAGTCAAGCACAGTAATCTGCGAGAATCCCCTGCATCCCCTTGATACTGATGGCGGGGTAAATGCCCCCATCTGCCACAGGACTACGCCTACAATCATCACTATGAGAATCATCCAGCCATAGGTCATTACATATTCCATCGATATCTGCCCTTTGAATGACGGTTTTTTGTATTTCATCTAATAAAATATCAACTTAATCCTAATTAATCCATATTGTAGCCGGCAAATTTATTGTTTCCTAACTTTCAGAACATAAAAAATATCACTCAACTTCTTTATCACATAATCCGGCTCTTCATAGGAATTCTCCGGGCACTGATTAGTGTATTTCCCGCCGAGAATCTGGACTGTTGTCATACCTGCTTTCTTTGCGCCTGAAATATCCTTGTCTATCCTGTCTCCGACCATCAATGCCTCCCCTGCCGAACAGCCAACCTTTTTCAGTGCCTGTTTAAAGATCGCCGTATATGGCTTCTGGCTTTTGATGTCTTCAGAAATTACAACGGCATCGAAGAAGTGCTGGAGCCCGAGTCTTATTAACTTCTCCCATTGTTTTACAGCCCTTCCATCCGTTATTACACCTAATTTGTATCCTGAATCCCGCAATCTCAACAATGTTGGAATTGTATCAGGGAAGGGAACGAGGTATGCAATCTTTGTTGTATGATATGCAACTATACCTGCCGCAATTATTCTTGGGTTTGAGTCATAGCCAAATTTCTTCAGAACTTCGTTGAAATGGTATTCATAGTTTGAACCGAATTCTTTTACGGTATTTTGCAATACTTCAATTCCGGCTTTCTCATCTATGTCTAAACCCGCCTCCACCATCGCCCTGAAGGCATTTCTCCTTGCGAAATCACTCTGAAGCGAACTGTCATACAATGTATCATCGATGTCAAAGAATATTGCCTTTATTTTCTTCATCGTATAGGAAAGTATATAAATTCAATATCTAAAATAGTTTCTTTTGGGGATGTGGCAGAGCCCTACGGGCTCTGACACGTGTCTGAACCCTTTGGGTTCAGCCACATGCAACCAACAACTGTCGAGTTTCTCCAGTTGTTGGGCAGTTGCAACCTTTGGTTGCAACTCCAAACACTTTTCTTTTCTAAAGAAAAGGGTTTGCTTTTTAATCTATTTCACTAATTCCACCGTTCTTGGAATTTTAACATCATAGTTTTTTGATACAGGCCTTATCCTAAGAATATGTTCTTCATCACACTCCGGGCATATAACCTTGTGCTCTATCTCTCCGATTTCTGTAGTATGTTCAAATTCATGGATGCACTTACCGCACTTAAATACAAAATTCCTGTAGAACAGACATTCTTTTTTCTTCTTACCCCCAACTGTTTTTTCCCATTCCAATCGCCTTAAATCCTTCTCCACTACTGTTGATTTTCCAAGTTCACCAATTCCCTCTTCTATAGCCTTCTTTTTTATTGGAGCCATTTTCAGTAATTAAATATTTCAGAATACCTGTTAATATATGTATAAATGGATCCCCTAACGAGGAATTAAATTCAGAAATCCCCCAAAGACTTCTGCCCCGAGCCCCAGAAATTCTCCCTTTCATTATCTAATGTCGGTCTGCCGTATTGCCCGCCACCGCCTGCGACATAACTTATTTTGTCACTTCTGAATTTCTCTATTATCCTGCCAATTTTCAGGTCTGCCTTCTTTACATCCCCTATATCGGAATCTATAAGAACATTAATCTCGGTTCCGAATCCCCCTACAAGTTCATCCCATTTCTCCTTAATCTTTCTGCTGTTAACTGCCTTTATTCCGGTCGCCAATGATATAACCTCTGCCAGGGGGATTATGTGGATATACCCCGGTCTATGCCCTGGATGCATGGGAATTTCCCATGTCGCAAGTTCGTTTACCCTGTCAAAAACGCCCTTCTTTATGCCCCCATTGCACTCAGGACATCTCCAATTCAGGTTTTTTGCATCATGGGATTTAAATTTCAAATAGCATCTGGAGCATGCGCTTAAATGGTACTTCCCTTCTCTCGGATTTAAACCGGCATTCAGGACAAATTTCCTCCCGTTTCTTCTTTCGATCGCATCCCTTATTTCATTAAATGACAGTTCATTGACAAGAATCCTGTTAAATTCCCTGCCAAGACGATGAGCCCATGGGCTGTGCGTGTCTGAATTCGACATGAAGGTAATCTCCTGAAGTTCTTCTATCCTGTCAGCCATCACAGTGTCGGCGCTCAACCCAAGTTCCAGAAATTTGATATTTTTTGCATTTTTGCCATAGCATTCAGAAATTGAATTATATTCCTTGTATAATGATGTCCATGGCGTGAAGGCGTGCGACGGCCCGACCATGGCATCAACCTCATTTGTATAATCCAGAATTTCCCCCGCGGTCAGCCTTAAATGCGGTCTCCCTTCCTTCTCAATGTCAATGGAATATTTTTTAAATTTTTCAAAGAGGGATTCTGCAGAAGAGATTGATGGAAAAAGAATAAGGTGATGAACCCTCTTGACATCCTCTACCTCAGTAGTAATCAGAAATTCTGTCTTTGAATTTTTTATGGTATACGCACCGTCATTTTCCCCGGATACATTCTGCCTCACATGCCTCAGCCATTCCGGATGAAGTGCATCCCCCGTTCCTACAAGATTTAAACCCTTTAGTTCTGCCTGCTTTGCTATCAGCGGAATTTCCATTACACTGGATGTCCCGCCGGAGTATTTGGAATGAATGTGGAAATCTGCATTGAATTGGTTCATTTCGTGAAGATCATATACAGAGATATTAAAAGTAATGCAACCCCGAAAACCTTTTGAAGTATTTCGGTCTGCAATCCTATGGCTAATTTTGCACCAAGCAAGCCGCCAATAAAGAATCCCAAACAAACAAAAATTGCTATTGTTAAATTTACATAACCCTGCTTATAGTAAATCCAAGCAGCAAGCAAACCAATTGGAGGAATCATTAAAGCCAATGTTGTTCCTTGAGCCTGGTGCTGTGTCAAACCAAATAGATAAATCAATGCCGGTACAATAATTATTCCTCCCCCGATACCAAGTAAGCCACTGATAATTCCCCCTATTAAGCCAAGTAATAT
Organism: Methanobacteriota archaeon; assembly: GCA_021731385.1. Lineage (GTDB taxonomy): Archaea > Altiarchaeota > Altiarchaeia > IMC4 > QMZM01 > JAKFXM01. The sequence continues at coordinate 1,039 of JAKFXM010000091.1, read as the reverse complement.
ATAAAGGATAATGTTAATCATATTTTATTTATCCTCAGCTACCTTATATAACTCGGCGTCTCCTCCATAAATGCCTGCTCCCTCTCTGCCGCCTTCTTTTGTTCTGAAATTGCCTTGGTCATTCTTATCATCTGCTCCTCAGTTTCTCTTGCCTTCTTTGCCAATTCCGTCATGTCAATCTCGATACCAAGAATCCTCGTAAGAACCTTAAGTACCGCCTCAGCAGATTTGGCGTCAATTATCTGCCCATGCGTCTCACCCATGAGACAGATTCCCTCTATGTTTCTCTCCATGCCCAGGCCAATAAGTAATCCGGATGCCCCGAAGATTGCCCCGCCACCCCTGAAAACAATTCCATATTTCTTCATCTCATTGACCAGCTTTTTGTCGGTAACTGCACCGAAAACCTGTGGGCTCTTCGCTATGTTTCCCGTCCCTAATCCTCCGAGGGTGAAAATCCTCTTTATGTCCAATTGTTCAACGAAATTCAGGGTTTTTTCAGCAATCTGATACTGGCTATCTGGTGTTATGCCCTGAAAATCCCCGGTAATCAGGATTATATCATTTTTCCTGCCGGAATTTTTCCAGTAATGGAATTCCATATTAACCAGTTTAACTGTGCCGTCCTCCCTTATTGAAACCTGGGGTGGAAGAAATGGGGAATATAATTCTGCAAATTTCGTTGCCTTTAATTTGTCAAGCATATGATCTGCAGCAAGTTTCCCCACAAGACCTATTCCAGGAAGCCCTTCTATCAGAATCGGATTCCTGAGTTCCGGTTTTTCCATAACCTTTATAACTACATCATCCATAAGGATATATATTTAACAATATAGTAAATAATATAAAATGAAAACTGAATCCTCCAAGGTTTTAGTTACCATCCTTGCATGTATACTTATCTCGTCATTTGCAGGGAATGTAACTGCGGATGGGAAAAAAGTTCTTTTCTATGAAAGCAAGACGTCCGGGAATTACAAGATGGGGTCCGGTTATTCGAAATTTGTCAATGAACTGAAAAATGAAGGCTATACTGTAT
>JAKFXM010000207.1 GCA_021731385.1 Methanobacteriota archaeon | reverse complement strand
AATCTGCCCCTTTTAATATGAATCTGCAAAGCAGATTCATATCTATGAAACTCCTTTAGGAGTTTCATATAATTCGACACATTTGGTGTGTGGCGGAGGCTATGCCTCCGACATATGTCAGAGCCCATAGGGCTCTGCCACATCGAAGCTCCGAGACCTCTGGTCTCGGATTAATGGGCAGTTCAATATATGGGGCAGATTCAGGCGCATAAAAACTGTCGGCTTTAGCCGACAGTTGTTTATATTCTTATTTTTTTGTATGTTATTTCAAATTATATGAAATATTGAATTATTTTTATATTTATATCATGATGAGATAATATAAGATATGAAGGAAATAATAAAGAAAAAACCAAAACTGAAGATTGAATTCAAACCAAAAGAACCACCAGACAGCATAGAACACATTCTAAGACAGATATTCTGGAAAAATCCTGAACTTGTCCAAATATCTAAGGAATTCCTGAGCCATATAAAGGAATGGGGCAGGACAGACTCACCATACAGCGTTAAGGGCTGGGAGAATTACTGCACAAAAAAGGGCATAACGCAAAGCATATATCATAACATGCTGAAAAGGCTTAGAAATGCCGGAATGGTGGAGAAGGTCTATAATAAGAGCAGAGGGGTTCATGAACTAAGAATTTCAGAAGAATTCTCCTCTTACGTTTTAGGGATGGGCAGGGTGTGGAATGAGTTTTGCAGGGTTTAGGTTTTTTATTCAACAACCTTCACAAATCCCGCCCTCGGCTCATAGAGTTCGCCTGATTCAACCATCTGATAGATTTTTTCTTCAATATTAGCCCTTGATTCAATTTCAAATAGTTTTAGAAATTCATCAATCCTTACCCCACTACTCTTATCCCCCTTCTTTATAAGATTTATTATATCAGAATCAGAAATTTCCCCGGAAATTCCTTTTTCCCTGACTATCTCAATCTTTTTCTCACTTGTGTCGGATTTCTTTGTAAGATGTGGCCGAGAGGTAAAACCTCTCGGACATATGTCAGAGCCCGAATTTGCCGGAGGCAAATTGGGTATAGCTGAGCGATGAAATCGCTCAGATATATGTCGGAGAACCAAAGGTTCTCCGCCACACCCAAAAATCGCCTTGCGATTTTTCGGGCGACGAAGTCGCTCTGTCACATGCTGCTCCGCAAGTTTCCGCATCTCGTGGAATTTTTCATATACTGCTTTATCCACAACAATGACACAATTCTCATGATTGACATTTATGTAGATCTTATCTGTTTCATAGGGATTCCCATAGATCAGGACATAGGTCTCTTTTTTGCTATTTTTTTTGAATTCGTCAACAATCTGTTCCGCATCCCTCCGAACATTCTTGTTGAAGGTTCCTATAACGACAGGGAATCTCTCCCCGTCGTTTATCCATAACCTGGGACCGTATTTTGTTCTCTCAGCGTCCTCAAGCCTCCCGCAGAGTGCAATTGTATCTGCTGTACAGAATCTTGTCTTCAGCAGGTTTTTGCTGCCCTCTCTTATGTATTCTGAACTCTGGACATCATTTACGGAAAGGAAGATAATATCCACTCTAACACCTCCGTTATAAGGGCAAGACACCTGCGGTTCAAGACCGAAACATTCGGTTCGGGACCAAAGGTGTCGAAACTTCAATTTATCTAGATACCCTACTCAAAATTTCACTCAATCACGCAGAAATTCCAATCTCTCTCTCCTTTTCCGCGATCTTTAATCTTGTCTTTATTACTGTATCAGGATTCAAGGAAATTGAATCAATCCCGCACTCAACCAAAAATGCGGCGAAATCTTCATGATCACTAGGGGCTTGCCCGCAGATTCCTATCTTTCTTCTTGGCTTATGTTTATGCACAACCTCTATGACATGCTTCACCAGCCTCTTCACAGCCTCATTTCTCTCGTCATATATGGGAGCAACAAGAGATGAATCCCTGTCAAGTCCTAAGGTAAGTTGCGTCAGGTCATTTGAACCAATGCTGAATCCATCAAATATTTCAGAAAATTTGTCTGCAAGTATAACATTACTTGGAATTTCGCACATCACATATACCTGCAGATTATTCTCTCCTTGATTTAATCCAAATTCCCTCATTGTTTCTATGACCTTTTTACCTTCATCAATAGTCCTGCAGAATGGAACCATTACCTTTACATTCTCAAGCCCAAATTCATTTCTCACCCTGAGGATTGCCTTGCACTCCAGGCCAAATGCGGGCTTGAAATTCTTGTCATAGTACCTTGAAGCACCCCTCCATCCTATCATCGGATTATGCTCCATCGGCTCATATAGGAACCCGCCTACAAGATTTGCATACTCGTTTGATTTGAAATCAGAGAATCTGACAATTACATCATTCGGGTAAAAGCCTGCTGCAATCCTTGCAATTCCCCTTGCAAGTTCGTCAATAAAGAATTCAACCTTGTTCCCATAGCCCTTTGCTTTTTCGTCTATAATTTTTATAACATCGGCAATCCTTTTGTCAGATCTTGCAGTTTCCTTTAATTTGTCATAATTTAGCAGTGCAAGAGGATGTATTCCTATGTATGAATTTATTATGAATTCCTCCCTTGCAAGCCCGACGCCATCACATGGGATCTGACCCTGGACAAATGCCTTGTCAGGCATCCCCACATTCATCATTATCTTTGTCTTTGTCTTTGGCAATTCCTTAAGATCAATTTCCTTTATCTCAAAATCAAGAAGCCCGTCATAGACACTCCCGATCTCGCCTTCTGCGCAGGAAACTGTAACCTTTTTACCGGATTTAAGAATTTCCGTTCCATTACCTGTTCCGATAATGCATGGAATTCCGAGTTCCCTTGACACTATTGCTGCGTGACAGTTATTGACAATTATTGGTGTGTATCTATCAGTGAAAACAACATAATTGTGATTATCTGCAATTGTTATATTATAAACATCCTGAACCCCTAAATTGGCAGTTTTCCTAACTCTTTGCATTCTTGTATCTGAGGATAGTATCTTCATAATTTCGTTTTTAATTTTTTCAGGACACAATCCAAGTAGATCCCTCTTAATTTTTTCAGAGTCAATTAACAGGTTTTTGTCTATGCACGGCAAAGTTCTGCCCTTATAATTCACCTTGTGTTTAACATCATCAAGGAGTTGTCTTGCAGAAAAGAATCTTGTCCCAATACGCTTTCTATCATTTTTACCCGAATCAGCCTTTAAGGCTGATTGGGCATGTGGCTGAGGCTTCGCCTCAGACACGTGTCTGAGCCCTTTGGGCTCAGCCACACAAAAATTTCCTGAAAGGAAATTTTTCTTGTTATGACATTTAACCCGTTTCGTAAATTCTAATATTCTATCTAACTTCTCAACGATTTGCACATTGTAAATATTCCTGTTTCTTGTAACCTGCAGGAGTATGCCTAATCTAAGACATCCAACAACTATTTGCTGTAAAAGACCTTCTTTTGAACAATATATATTGATTCTTGTTCCTTCCCCGTTAATTGAACCATCGCCATCAATAACCCCTGCCAGGAAATTAAGAATTAGGCTCTCATCAGCATATAAGAGTGTCTGAATGAAATTTTGTTGTTCTTCTAATAAACTTATAGCTATTTGTTTACCGTAACATCTGTAAGCATTTGCAGAGCCTATACAAGGTTTTCCTCTAATACTCCCTTCACTCTCTTGCTTTTTGCTGACCTTAATTCGATTTTCCAGAGGAAAATCGAAGCTCCGAAATTCTCTGAATTTCGGATTAAATCTTTTGCCGTAAACCTTGTTTAAGCAACCATCAACCTCTTTAATAAAAGCCTCTTTTTCCTTTGTTGGTTTTTGGATTAATTGAACTTCTCCATGAGTTTTTGTTAGATATATATGGCCATCAGTTGATATTGCACCCAGCAGATATGCAAGATCATTTTCTCTTTCAGAACTGCTTGATAATGCTGGAAGGGCGTCCATTATTGTTAGGTATTCTTTCTCTTCTACGATTTTATCTATTTCCTTTGTAACAAGTTGCCTATTCTCAAATGTGAGCATCTTATGGTCTGGTGTAAGTTTAAGTCTGTTGCCTTTCATCCTTCCTGTTAATGATGTTTCAATTTCAATAACCTCGCTTTGTCTTTTCATTACAGCTAGAATAGACTTCCATTCTATTTTTAGGGTATTTCTGTTCAGAGAAGGAACAAACAGCCCTTCATGATTTTCAAAAATTTCACTCATAGTCATAAATCCATTGTTAGTTAAAATTTTAGTATCTCCAGAGAAACATGTCCTGCCCCCCCTATTCGTAACAATCGCAGATGCTATCTTCATTATCGGCTCCCAATCCGGATCAGTCATGTCTGTTACAAGAACCTGACCTTTTTTGAATTTCGTTATCTCTTCAGAACTTGCAATATTATTCGCTTCGCCCTTTCCAATAAGTTCCCCTACTGCCTGACCCGTAATAAGAACCGTGCCCGTTTCCTTCAGTATGTATGTCCTTATTATCTTTGAATTTTTCTGAGAATGCACTGTTTCCGGTCTTGCCTGGACAACGAATAATTTGCCAGATCCAATTTTTATTCCGTCACCATCCTTTGCCCATTCTATGTCCATGGGCTTGTAATAACCTGCCTTTTTACTGTAGTGATCCTCAATGATGCATGTCCACTCGGCCAATTTCAATGCCTCATCATCCGTCATGCAGAATCTGTTACTCTCTTCTTCCGGTGTGTCTATATTCTTAGTTCCGGTATCGGAATAAACCATCTTTATCTTCTTTGTCCCCAATTTCTTTCCAATAATTGGTTTCTTTCCCTTTTTCAGTGTTGGCTTGAATACATAGATTTCATCTGGATTTACTGCACCCTTGACAATGTTTTCACCAAGACCGTAAGAACCCGTTATAAAAACAACATCCTTAAAACCAGACTCAGTATCTATCGAGAAAACGACACCGGAACTCGCAGAATCGCTCCGGACCATCTTTTGGACGGCAATTGAAAGGTAGACATCAAAATGGTTGAAGCCCTTATCCGTCCGGTACGAGATTGCCCGGTCGGTAAAGAGGCTTGCAAAACATTTTTTACACGCATCAATCACAGCATCAGGACCCCTGATGTTGAGGTAGGTGTCCTGCTGCCCTGCAAAAGAAGCATCTGGCAAATCCTCTGCAGTTGCGCTTGAGCGAATAGCGACATCCGGATTTCCTTCATAGCCAAATTTCTTGTGCATCTGGGAATATGCATCTATTATTTCAGATTTTAGTTCTTCCGGAAATTCAGCTTTGAGAATTATATCCCTGACCTTTTTGCCCCTTTCCATTAAGTTGTTAATGTTATGTGTGTCAAGGTCTGCGAGAGCGGATTTAATCTTCTCCTCAATCTTGGCATTTTTCAGCAGATAGTTATATGCATAGGCAGTTATTGCAAAACCGTTTGGAACATTTATCCCCTCGCTGCTTAACTCTCTTATCATCTCCCCCAAGGATGCATTTTTTCCGCCTACAAGAGGGACATCCTCAATGCCGATTTCATCAAACCAGAGAATAAATTTTTCCTTCTTGCCCGAATCAGAAACTATAAGTTTCTGATTGGGCACAAAAATTTTGCCACCCGATTGAGCCTCTGGCTCAATGGGCCCAAAAATTCCTTTGGAATTTTTCGGGTTGGCAAAATTTTTCTTGTCTTTAGAACTAATTTGGGGTTTGCTTTGTGCCATAGAATCACCAGTTATAGAGATACTTTAATATTAAATTGAATGAATAAGAATATACCATACTATTAAACAAAGATATCTCAGCTTTTCGGTCTGAATCCCCTCCGCTTCTCTCTCAGGATCGTTTCATAAAGTTCAGGATCCTCTCTCGAGATGTGGTGTATAATCTGCCTTGTGCTCCATTCGGTCTGCTTTTCTTCAATTCTTGCATCAAGATGAACAAGGTATAACGGCAGGGGATAACCATACTGCTTTGAGCCCTTTGAGAGTTGTAGTATGAGGCTTATAACCTTCTTGAAATCCTGTTCCCAGTCAGGAACATCAACCCTTAACGGATTTGAGAGGCTTGTCGGCTGGATGTAAATGGTAGGGAATGACACCGTTAGGGGTGAAGAAGAATCGGATTCAAAGACGGACCGCGGGATAAATTCTATGGTTCTGAATTTCGTATTCAATGAAATTAGCCTGAGAATACTTGAATCTGTCATAAATTTCGGAAATTTTATTCTGTACTTCATTGAAAGATAATTCATAAAAAGTCTTGACTGGCTGTCTTCAGAAACCCCGACGATGTGAACTGAATTCTTTTTGCAGGATTTCAAGAGCCGTGCAAATTTTTTTCTATACGAGTGGTATTCACTGCACTCTATTGGCCTCTTTTCCGAATTTACATATAGCGAGCCATCAATAAAGAGATATTCCGGATTATGCTTCTCTATGCATCTCATGGCAACATCAAATTCCATCGCACTTCGGAGGAATTCAATCCTCTCTTTTGTATGTTCATTATGATCTATCACGTCAATATCGAGATCCCTGACAAATTCTTCCTTTGGCGCATTTTGCGCCCTGTCTAAAATCAATCCTGATGCGCGTATAAAGTAGACTGATGCACCAAGAAGTTCAGTTACTCCTTCACCGCCATCGACAAAGCACATTCTCCCCCCCATATCAACATTTGTTTCTTTCAGCGGGAGTATAAGGTTTTTATCTGATATGATTTTCTTTATTGAATTTACCTCATCCTTGTATACCCTGAGATTTCTTAGAATCTGGTCTCTTCTGCTGTTATACCTTTCAAGCCAGATGGAATAGTGGCGCATTTTTTGTATTTCTGTAAGCGTTCCATAATATACTGGTATCCCAGATGGAAAATCAAAATCCAGTAATAGAGTTGCAGGATGTCTGGAAAATCTACAATATGGGCAATGTAGAGGTGCCCGCACTTAGAGGAATTAGCCTTAAAGTCTTTCATGGAGAGTTTGTAGCCATAATGGGTCCAAGCGGAAGTGGAAAATCAACTGCGATGAACATGGTGGGGTGTCTGGATGTGCCTACAAGAGGGAAAATCTTCCTTTCAGGCCAAGACATATCCCAGCTCTCGGAAAGCGACCTCGCGCAAATAAGAGGCAAAAAGATAGGATTCATATTCCAGACATTCAATCTCATGCCGGGGCTCACAGCGCTTGAAAATATAATGCTACCAATGACATTCCAAGGAGTTCCAAGAGACCAAAGAGAGAAAAGAGCAAAAGAACTCCTGGTATCAGTGGGCTTAGGCGACAGACTAAATCACAAACCAATGGAACTGTCGGGAGGTCAGCAGCAGAGGGTTGCTATAGCGAGATCGCTTGCAAACAATCCGGAGGTTATACTGGCAGACGAGCCTACGGGAAACCTTGACACAAAAACCGGGAGAGAAGTTATGACGATGCTTTCGGATTTGCACTCCAGAGAAGGCAAAACCATCGTAATGGTAACGCACGATCCAAATGTGGCTAAATATGCCAAAAGGTCTGTAAATCTAAAAGACGGCAAGGTTGTTCCCGCAGAATAAAATCCATAAAATTCATGCGGACACATAAAATTTATTATAATAAAAATAAAGGAGGATAGCGAAAAATGAATATGAAAAGAATTTATAAGGGAATGCTTCTGTTGGCTATATTTTCAGTGATTATCGGAATAGTCAATGCAACAATTCAGGAAACGGCAAGCATGACTACAACTGCAACGCAGACAGTTCTTACACCGACAAACGTAGTATTGGATTATGATCTGACGCACATAGACAGCAACCTTAAGCCGGGTGATTCAGGTGTTCTGCAGGTTGTGGTAAAGAATGTCGGCTTACAGTCTGCGGAAAATGTACAGGTCTACATACCCGGGACAAGCGATGTACACGTTGACAGGAGATGGGATGTAGGCAGAATAGACCCGTTAAGTACAAAAACCGTATCAACGACTGTATCTATATCAAAAGACGCTTCTATAGGTCTTCACACTCTACAGGTAAGGATAAGCTACGATGGTTATGACTCTAAAGGAAACAGGAAAAACAATCAGCTTTCCCTCTGGGATTTTCCGTTGAGGACTTATGGAAAGGCTAATTTCAAGGTTGATGTAGAAAAAGCAGATTTTTTTGAAGACATCAGCGAGAAACTTGTTATCATAGGTAGTACGCAGGACGGGGCAAGAGATATTTCTGCAACGCTTTCATCATCATGTGCTTCTATACTTGGTTCTTCGAAATCATACATGGGGAACTTAGGCAAAGGAGAAAACTTTAAACTGGAATATTTAATACAACCGGTGAGTGTAGGTGTGTGCTCTTTAAACCTTATTCTCGATTATTCTGATGCTTCTGGCAATCCCTTAACAGAGACCCTGCTGGTAGGAATAGATGTTAACAGATATGATGTAGACTTCAAGATAACAAACGTAATTTATGAGAATACAAATCCTGGAACGGTATCTAATATCTCCATAGAGATTAACAATGTAGGAAGCGCCCCTGCAGATGATGTCAGTGTAACACTGGACCTTGAAAGCCCCTTTACCGCGGTCGGGTCATCTGATAGATACGCCGGGAAAATCAAAGGCCATGAGACAAAGAAAATAAATTTCCAAGCCATGATTGACTCCACAGCCGACATAAAAGCCTACGATGTACCTATAAGCATCGATTACTTTGATTCAGCCGGCTTAAAGCATACGGTTAAGAAATCAATCGGCATACAAGTAAGCGGTAAACCCGAGATAAAACTCATCCTTGAAAAAGCAGACCTGTTTACTTCAGGAAGCAAGGGAAAGATAACCATCAATGTGGTCAATAAAGGATTTGCTGAAGTTAAATTCCTGAATCTTAAACTCCTACCTACCGGAAACTACAATATGCTCTCCTCAACTGAAGCCTATATAGGAAACCTTGACTCGGATGCAACAGACACTCAGGAATTCGAGATACAGATAAAAGACAACGTCCCTGCGGGAAAAATACCCCTGAAGCTTGAAGTAAGTTACAAGGAAAAGAACAGTAACATAGACCACATCGATACGGTGGATTTGGACCTTAACATCCTTTCAGTACAGGAGTATGCAAGTAAGCAGCCGACAGGGAGCGCTGTATCGCTTATAATCACTGGAGTGAGTTTATTGGTCGGTTTAATCGTTGTTGGATTGGTTCTTTGGTTTGTCTATAAACTCCTCCTGCTTTTCACAGGCTATATAGACAGAAAAATCTTCAAGAGAAAGGTTTGATTTTTAATGAATCATGTGGAGCGATTATCTAAAGCTTGCCTTGGATGGCATAGCCAACAGGAAGGTCAGGAGCTGGCTTACAATGGTAGGGGTGTTCATAGGCATAATTGCCGTGGTTACCCTTATTTCCCTTGGTCAGGGTTTGCAGAAATACATAGATAGGCAGTTTGAGGCTATAGGTGGTGATAGGATAATCGTCACCCCTGGAGGCGGGGGATTCCAGAGCGGTCCTCCCGGCGGAACGCTTACTTCGGCCAAGTTACATGAAAGCGATGTTGACGTCGTCAAGAGGGTGAGGGGTGTTGACATGGCCCTTGGTATAATCTTCGTGACAGCTGATATCGAATACAATAATAAAAAGAAGTTTGGTTCTGTAGTAGGGATATCAACAGACCCAGAGTATCTGCCATTTCTTAGGGATTCGGACTTCTCAAAGGTTGAGAAGGGAGGTTATCTCAAGAAGAGCGATAGATACAAGGCGATTATAGGTCCTAATGTTGGAGAAGGCCTGTTTAAAAAAGACATTAGATTAGGCAGTAAGATTAAGATAAATGATGTTGAATTCGACGTCGTCGGCATAAATAAAGATACCGGAGACCCATTTACAGCCAGTAGGATAATAATACCCCTTGACACTGCAAAGGATCTTTTTAACAAAACAGACGAGTACTCAATGATCTCGGTAAAGGTAAAGAAGGGATCCGAACCGTCAGATGTTGCAGAAAAGATTAAGGATCGCCTGCGACAACACAGGCACGTTAAGGAAAAAGAGGAGGACTTTTCTGTTCAGACTTCTGAAAATATCGTTGCATCATTCAAGATCGTACTGAACATAGTCACGCTCGTTTTATCCGGCATAGCCGCAATATCCCTGATTGTTGGGGGTATAGGCATAATGACTACCATGTACACGTCCGTCATTGAAAGGACAAGGCAGATAGGCATAATGAAATCAATCGGTGCGAGAAACTCCGACATACTCCTGATATTCATAGCGGAATCCGGACTTCTTGGTCTCGTAGGGGGCATAATAGGGGTAATACTCGGTCTCATCGCCAGCCTGATAGCTGAAAATGTAGTAAGGTCCTATGGAATAAAGGATTTCGCCATCTATGCAGGACCGGATTTAATATTAGGGGCACTTGCGTTTTCATTTCTCGTAGGATGCATTTCAGGGTACATGCCTGCAATAAGAGCGGCTAATATGAAACCAGTCGATGCATTAAGATACAGGTAACGAAAATGCTGGATGAATTTCTGAATATATCGCTTAAAAGCATCAAGAACAAGGGGATAAGAAGCTGGCTGACGGTCATAGGCATAGTGATAGGGATAGCGGCCATAGTATCTCTTATCTCCTTAGGCCAAGGTTTGCAGTATGCAATAAACCAGCAGTTCGCAATACTTGGGCCAAACCTCGTATTCATCATGCCTGGGGGTTTGTTCGGCCCCGGAGGGGCAGCATCAAAACTCACAGACCATGACATAAGACTTATAAAAGGCGTTAAAGGCGTTGAACTCGCAGGGGGTATTATCGGCAAGATAGCCAAGGTAAAGTTTCAGGATAAGATTGTGTATCCTATGGTTGTTGGTGTGGACAGTGGAGATACGCAGGACATTCTACTGGAAGGCACAGGGGTCAAGATAGAAAAAGGGCAACAGAGGTTTAAGCCCGGGGACACTAACAAGGTAGCCGTAGGGTATGAATACTGGGGTGGAAAAGCATTTGATCAGCCGCTTAAGATAGGCGACAAAATTACCATCAATGATAGGAGATTCACAGTATCTGCATTTGTAAGCAGGATAGGAAACCCCGACGATGACAGCCACCTCTACATAACTGCCGAAGACGCAAAGAATCTATTCAGCGTCAAAGATGACTACATAGAAATAATGATACGAATCAAAGATGGCTATAATGTAAAAGTCGTCGCAGATAAGATAAAAGAAAAAATGAGGCAGGATAGAGGTCTTAAAAAAGGGGAAGAAGACTTCAATGTAATAACACTCGAACAGGTAAGGTCGTCTGTTGGGACAATACTTGATGCAGTGCAGGCGATAGTTGCGGGCATAGCAGGTATCTCCCTGATCGTCGGGGGTGTCGGGATAATGAATACCATGTATACATCAGTCCTTGAAAGGACAAGAGAAATCGGTGTCATGAAAGCAATAGGTGCAAAAAACTCTAACATAGTCGTCATGTTCATGATGGAATCCGGCCTGATAGGTCTGATCGGAGGAGTTGTAGGGTGCCTCATCGGAGCAACGCTAGGCAAGATAGTCGAATATATAGCAGTGGTGCAATTAGATCAGACCATTGTACAGGCGGCAATCACCCCACAGCTCATCATAGGCGCTTTATTGTTTTCCTTCATTGTCGGATGTATTTCAGGTTTTCTTCCGGCAAGGCAGGCTGCAAATCTTAAGCCGGTTGACGCATTGAGATATGAGTGATATATAAAATTCTCAAAGAATTTCATATTAAATTTGCATGAAGTAAAATTTTTAGTATTTAGTAAAGAACTCATATTTAGTTACACCTCTTAGAGAATGAAATCAAGGGTTATCAGAACTACAGAAAGCCTTTGCCCAAGGTGCTTAAAGAAAATTCCTGCAGAACTTGTTGAGGAGGATGGTAAAATTAAGATAAAAAAAACCTGCAATGACCATGGGAATTTCGAGGATATCTACTGGGGCAATGCTGAACACTACAAATGGGTTATGGGATTCCAAAATGATGGAAATGGTATAGAGAATCCCGGAACAAAAAGGGATAAAGGATGTCCTTATGACTGTGGTCTATGTAATGGGCATAAAAGCCATACAGTTCTTGGTATAGTTGATGTTACCAACAGATGCAATCTTCGCTGTCCGGTATGCTTTGCAAATGCAGGTTCTAGTAAGGAGATATACGAGCCATCTGCCGAGAAGATAGAAAAAATGCTCAAAAATCTGAGGGATAACAAGCCGGTTCCTGCATATGCATTCCAGTTCTCGGGTGGGGAGCCTACAATGAGGGATGACCTCCCGGAATTGGTAAGGATTGGCAGAAAATTAGGTTTCCTCTATATAATGGTCGATACTAATGGAATTAGAATTGCAAATGATATAAATTACCTTAAGGCACTTAAAGATGCTGGCATGGATTCCTTCTATCTCCAATTTGATGGACTTGATGATGGAATCTACAGAAAACTCAGGGGTGTTGACCTGCTTGACAAAAAAATCACCGCAATTGAAAACTGCAGGAGAATCGGGCTGAAGAATGTTGTTCTTGTAGTGACACTTGTAAAAGGCATAAATGACAATCAGGTTGGGGGGATAATAAAGTTCGCAGCAGAGAATAGCGATATTATAAAATGCGTTAACTTCCAGCCGCTTTCGTTTGCGGGGAAGGCATCAAAAATTGAGGTTAAGGGGAACAGGATAACCACATATGACTTTATAAATTTGGTTGAAAATCAGACAAGGAGTATGATAAAGGCAAAATACTTCTATCCTGTACCGTCAATGATGCACCTTTCGAATTTTGTCGAGGCATATACAGGAATCCCTGCAGTGAAGATGAGCGTTCATCCCTGCTGCGGCGTTGGAACATACATAATTATAAACGATGATAAGACATACACGCCAATAAACGAAATTGTTGAAGTTGATAGATTCTTCAGGATATTAAAAGAGGGTGCGGAAGAACTAAGAAATGAAAATTCAATTTCAAAAAGACTGAATGCCGGAAAACTAAAAATTAATGCAAAATTCCTCAGCGAGACAATCGGTAGCATTCACAACCCGAAGTATAGAAATACCATACTGCAACTTCTCAAAACAGGTACTTATGATGCAACCGCATCTTTCCATGAAAATGCACTTATGATTGGCTGCATGCACTTTATGGATCCCTGGAATTTTGACACGCAGAGGGTTGAGAGGTGTACGATACATTATTCAACTCCTGATGGAAGGCTGATTCCGTTCTGCAGTTACAATGCATTGCACAGGGAAGGGGTGGAAAGAGGCAGTAAAAAGGAGCGATGAGGGAAAGTAATGATCAAATCAAAATTCAATACGGATGGAATTTCCATAAAGATTGGAATAATATTCTCAAGATTCGGAATTTCACCGAATATATGGACACTTATCTCAATAATCCCTGCAGTTTTAGGATTTGGTGCATTGTACACACATCACCTTATTTATGGTCTCATCCTTTTCCTGATCTCAGGAATAATTGATGCAATCGATGGTTCGGTTGCAAGGGTTACCGGGCGTGTAACAAGTTTTGGTGCATTTCTTGATGGCATTGTTGACAGATATGTTGAAATTTTGTTATATTTGGGGCTTCTCTTCTATGGGATTTCCGGACTATGGATTTCTCTTTTGATCTTTGGTGCTATTATGCCCTCATTTGTCAGGGCTTATGCAGACCATCGGGGGGTTGTAACAGAACCAGAAGATCATAGGAGAATGGGTGGGATTTTAGAAAGGGGTGAACGTTTGACATTAATCTACATCGGCATGTTATTGGGACACTTTGATTTCTCATGGCTTTTATATATAATCAAACTTGCCGCAATTTTGGGAAATATAACGGCATTACAAAGGATCTGGTTTGTTTTTAATTATAAAAAATAAAGTATATTCCTTAATTCCTTAAAAAAGATGACTCCGCCTGAAAAAGTAACCCCAAAGCAATTATCGAACATCCTCATTGAAAAGCACAGAAAATTTCTTGGGGGTTATAAAAGGGAATTTGATGTAATTAGTAAACTTAATGTACTGAATGAAAAGCAGGAGCAGTTGAAGTACTGGATGGATTCAGCCAGCAATGATGAAGAAAATCCGAATTATAAAAAATATCTGAATGAAAAGAAAATTACGGATACGGAGATAATAAATTTGAAGAACGAACTGAAGGAATTTCAGCCCGACGGAATTGTAAATAAGAATAGCAGATCACCCTGGCTTGAACAACATATTAGTATGCACAAAGATGCAATAGAGTATTGGAACAACAAATATAAGGATTTTTCAGTAGTAAGGAGGAAACCTGATGAACGAAAAGGAACTGAAGGAAAAAATAAACGCCCTAAGGCACGAGATAGACAGAAAGGATAAGGAGATAAAGAGGTTATACAAGGAGATAAATTTTCACAAGGCAGAAGCCGACAGGTTGAGAGTAGAGAGGGACGAATCAACTGACAAAATCAAGAAACTTAACACAGAGGCAAAGGAGTTTATAAAGAAAAGGGATTCTGTTAATAACGAAATATCCGAATTTAAGAAAAGGCGCACAATACTTCTAACCGAGATAAAGAGCCTCAGAAGCAATATGAGGGATACAAAGGTTCAAAGGGATGAATTAAACAGAATCGCGGGGGGTACAAGCGAAAGGCTTCAGATTTCCTATGAAAACGGTCTGGATACCCTGCTGAATAAAGACATACCCCTGCAGGACGAAATCAGGATTTTTGAGAATTTATTTGAAATAAAGGACAGATTCATTGCAGCCAAAAAGGCAAATACGATGCACAAAGATGTTTCGGAGACTTATGGGGGGATAAAGGATGTAAATAAAGAACTTGATGACATTCATGACAAGATACAGAATCTTGCGCAAGAATCGCAAAATAATCATGAGAATGCAATGAAGAGATATAAGGAGATTGACGAATTGCGGAAGCATTCTGATGAATGTCATAAGGGGCTTCTTGAAAAGTATGATTATATGAATCCTCTCAGGGACAATGTAACCTCAATTAAGAAGGAAATCAAGGAGATCCAGGAAAAGGTTGCACCGTTTATAACAGAACTTGAAAAGATAAGATCTGATAGGGAAGAAAGGAAGAAGGAGGAAAGCGTAATTGAGGCAAAGGAGAAATTGCAGAGCAAGAAAAGGCTCAGCATGGAAGATTTCAGGATATTACTTGAGAGAAATGAGATAAAATTTGAGGAGAATGCCGGGAATTCCGGCTAATCGCCCTTGATGTACTCCAACTCCTCATCCTCAAATTTAAATCTTTCGGCAAGTTCCCTCTCGGCTATCTTTTTATTCTTAAGCAATATTCTGAATAATGGGATATAATCCCGCACCACAATTTTAGAGGAGACATGAAGTTTTGGAGATAATTTCCCGGATATTGATTTTTTAAGTGATCTTTCCTTTTTTGTCTGTCCCAATTTTGCAATATACATTGGAAACTGGTATCTTGCGTAATTAACAGGTGACGTACCTTTTGAAACATTAACACCGCCGGTCATCAATGGAACTGCATATCTTAAAAAGCCCCAGTATTGCCTGCTTTGGATCCTGCCGATAAATATATCGGCCCTTGAGATATAGTTATATCCGCTGCTTATTTCTTTTTTACCCTTAAAAACCCTTGGGAGATTCTCATCGATCCACAAAAGGGTATCCCTTGGCTCCAAGTCAAGATTCATTGTAGAATTTAAAGCCTCTTTAAAATCCCTTTTTGCCAATATCGAACTAAGGGCACTATAAACATCAATTAACCTGTTCCTTGATCCAAGGAGTTCAGTATCTTCAGCAGTTAGTTTTTTCTTTCCCTTTCCAATCATCTCGAGGTCATTTATTGCAGACCTTGCATCACCATTGGCATTTTCTGCAATTTTTGCAAGTATGCTCTTATCAGCCTCGATCCCCTCACTTTTGCATATTTTTTGAAGGAGGTTTGCAATTGTTGTGGAAAGGAGCCTCCTCATCTGAATCTTCTCACAAAGCAGTTTTATTGTCTTCAATCTTTTGGACTGAAATTCGGAGGTTATCAGAATTGTCGGGTTTCTTGTCTCTTTTATTGCATCCGTTAATAACGCAATATTACCAATCTGATCAACATTGTCAATTAGAATTAATTTTCTGTCTCCAAAGATACTTGAAGTCTGCATAATTGTTTTTGCATTTTCAATATTCCTGTCGTTTATCTCGGTTAATTCAAATCCCAAATCAACAGCAAGCGCCTCAACGATGACGGTCTTTCCAGTACCGGGAGGACCATAGACAAGCAATGGTTTTTTCCAGTTGTATTTCCTTAACTCCTCAACCAATTTTGCATTGCCTGCAATCTCATCAAGGTGCCCCGGCTTATATTTCCTGATCCACATCAACCTTCTGAACCCTAATGAGCCTTTAGGCTCATTGGGCCCAATCAGAGCCATTGACTCTGATTCGGGAGGTTGATCATCACCACTTACTGACCCATCTAAAGATGGGTCATATTGCATATTGAATTCCATCATTAAATCAACCTTTTAACAAAAGGTTGATCAAAATAGGTGGGGTGCTTCGCACCCCACATAATAGTAATTTCAATCATTAAATTTTATTCAATCAGAATTTGCGATCAACAGCCGAAGGCTGTTGAGACGCGACAGGCATAGCCTGTCGCTGCGAACGAAGTGAGCAAATTCCTTTCTTTTTGATCAACCTTCCCGAAAAATTTGCAAAGCAAATTTTTGGGCCCAAAAACCCAGCGGGTTTTTCGGGTTTCTTTTTGAAAGAAAAAGGTTGAGAGAGGGGTTTTTATACTATAACAAGTTAATAATTTACTAATAATGGTGATAAATATGGCTTTAACAGATATTGTTTTGGGCGAAATAACAAAAACTGCAACCGATGCTGGAATTCTTGTATTGGAGATAATTGGATTGGCTGTTGTGGGTTATGTACTCGGGTATCTTATGTCAAATGTGATCCAGAGGATACTAAAAACAAACGAGTTGGAGAATCTTCTTTCGGGTTATGGCGCGGCGAGCAGGGAACTTTGGGGTTCGATTGTGAATTTCATAGCACAATATTCCAAGTGGTTCATAACAATTGCAGTTCTTTCTGCAATTAATATCGAGATAATTACGTCCGTATTCGGGTTCCTAACACGGTTTTTCTGGTTCATAATACTTGCAGTAATTGGTTTGCTTCTTGGAGGGATATTGCAAAAATTAATAAAGGATGCCCTGATTGCTATTGGAATTGAAACTGAGATGGCAAGGCATGGACTCTCTGACGCTATCGGCGGGGTCAAAATTTCAACCATAATCTCCGGAATAGCAAAGTGGTATCTTGTCCTTGTCTTCCTTGAGGAAGGAGTTATAAAGCTTGGATTGCCAGGACTTACCTCACGCATGAATGCTCTTGTAAATTATATACCAGATGCAATCCTTGGAATTCTTGTAATACTTGTGGCACTTATAATCGCGGATTTTGCAGGCAGTAGAATCAAACATAGAAATGTTGGATTTGCAGAAATACTTGCATTAGGCGCCGAGGTTATTATAATCTTCTTTGGTGCGGTCCTTGCACTGCCTAAGTTTGGAATAACAAATGTATCAATCCTTGAAGACTCATTCAGGATATTAGCCATAGGCGTGTCAATAGGGATAGCAATAGCCCTTGGACTTGGATTGAAAGATTCTATATCAAAGGCAAGCCTCAGATACGAAGAAGAGATAGTTGAGAAGGGGATAATGAAGGGCAGAGGCATATAAATCTAATAAAATGGCACTTGCATTATTTGGATTAATTCCTGTAATATTTTTTATTGGAATTTTTCTACTATTAGGACTTAGGTTGTTATACCAATATGAACGCGGTGTTGTTTTTACCTTAGGTAAATTCAGTCATGTTAAAGATCCGGGTTTAGTGTGGATTATACCTGTAATTCAGACAATGAGGAAAGTAGATATTCGAATTAAAACTGCTGATATTCCTCGTCAGGAGGTTATGACAAAGGATAACATTCCACTTCTTGCAAATACTGTCGTATACTTTAAAGTTGAAAGACCCGCAGATGCGATTATAAAGATTGAAGACTTCGAGTATGCCGTTCGGCAATATACGCAGGCTGCATTGAGGGATGTTGTAGGAAATTCTGACCTGGACTTTGTTTTGACTGAGAGGGAGAAGATAGCGAGCAGTATGAAACAAATTGTTGACTCGGAAACCTCTGAGTGGGGCGTTGACATAGAATCAATAAAAATCCAGGAAATAGAGCTCCCAGCAGAGATGAAGAGGGCAATGGCCAAACAAGCTGAGGCTGAAAGGGAAAAGAGAGCAGTTATTATAACTGCCGAAGGAGAATTAAAGGCTTCCGAAAATTTAAGAAAAGCTGCCGATAATTTATCTGAAAATCCGATTGCCATTCAGCTAAGAACCCTGCAGACAATAAGGGATATTGCAGCCGATCCTTCAGAAAAGATTGTTTTGTTTCTACCTTCAGATATGGGAGAGATAATCAGGAAATTCGGTGGAAAATAGTGATTTCAAATGCTGGAACACAAAACCCGTTATTTACAGATAGCTTTTAATGATGATATGTATTCTGTAAGCAGAATTCTTCCAACAATTCCAAGAAATGATAGAATTCTGATTGAGGCAGGTACACCATTTATCAAAAGAGAGGGTTTTAGAGGAATAAGAAGAATTTCTAAGCTTTGGCATGGCATGGTTGTTGCAGATTTAAAGACTGTGGATGGCGCGCTGGAAGAGGTTGAATTTGCTCATAATTCTGGCGCTTCTGCTGCAACGGTTCTTGGAAGTGCAACAGTTGAAACACTTAACCTATTTATACAAAAATGCAAAGAATTCGGCTTAGACTCAATGATTGATATGCTCGGTGTTGAAGAACCTTTGAAGGTTTTGTTAAAACTGAAAACTCCGCCAGATGTAGTTGTGCTTCATAAAGGCAGGGATGAAGAAACAACGAGGGGGAAGGTCATAAAATACAAGCATATCAACAAAATAAAGAGCAAATACGATGTCATGATTTCTGCTGCAGGAGGCGTTGATTTAAGGGAGGCAAGAAGCGCAATTTTCAATGGTGCGAATATTGTTGTTGTGAATATTGTAGGTAGAGAAGACCCTTGGACTGGAATAAAGGCTGACGAGAATGTGGCTGAGATAGCAGAGCAGTTTTTGAGGACGATTGAATAATAAATAACTATGGCAACATTTCTTATTGAGATATATGATTTTGCCGCCCGAAAAACTGCAAGGCAGTTTTTGGGTCCAATTCACATAATGCAATCCGGGTGCGAATT